>JAJRBS010000079.1 GCA_028679325.1 Methanoregulaceae archaeon
TGGAAACCCCGACGGTCTCCCAGATGATCTATCCCATCATGCAGATGGTGGATATCGCTCTTCTCCAGGTAGATGCCGCCGTTGGAGGAATTGATCAGAGGAAGATCCATATGCTAGCCAGGGAGCACCTGGCCGCGGTTGGATACCCGTCCCCGGTCTGTGTCCATACCCCTATCCTGAACGGGCTCGATGGAAAGAAGATGTCATCTTCCAGTGGAAACTATATATCGGTCGCCGATTCTGTCGAAGATATCGAAAAGAAGTGCCAGAAGGCATTCTGCCCCCCGGAATGCGAGGAAAACCCGGTTCTCCAGATCCTCCAGTATCACATCTTCCCCCGTTCAGGCACCGTCGTGGTAAAGCGCCCGGCCAAGTTTGGGGGCGATCGTGAATTCGGAAGCTACCAGGAGGTCGAAGAGGCGTACAGGAAGGGTGAGATTCACCCCCTCGACCTGAAGAAGACAGTTGGGACCTATCTGGCTGATATCCTCTCCTGTGTCCGCGACTACATTTCCTGACGAGGTATCTGCGATGAGCATCGACCGGTTTGAGAGCAGATTCGACAGGGAGATAGAGAGCCTTGGTGTACGGATCAAAGACGTAAATCAGCTCAAGGTGCGCCAGGATGTCTTTGACGAGGTGACCCTTCTTGCTCTGTACAAACTGGTGCATAAGGGCTGGATAACGGCAATGGGAGGATCAATAAGCACAGGAAAGGAGGCAAACGTCTTTTTCGGCGAGCGCGGGGATCAGGACCTGGCCATAAAGATCTACCGGATCAGGACTGCCAATTTCAATGCGATGAGCGAGTATCTTATCGGGGATCGGCGTTTCTCAAGCATCCGGAGAACCCGGAAGGATATCGTCTTTACCTGGACAAAAAAGGAGTTTTCCAACCTGAAGAGGGCGCACGCCGTTGGTCTTTTAGTCCCTCTCCCCCTGATCTTTGACCGGAATATCCTGATCATGGAGTTTCTCGGTGAAGAAGAATGTCCCTATCCTCAACTACGAAACGTGGAACTGCCGGATCCGGAGGCGGTTTATCGGGAAATCATCATGTTCATGAAAAAACTGTACAGTGAGGCAGAGTTGGTGCACGCCGATCTCTCAGAGTACAATATCCTGTATTCCGACAGGCCTTTCGTGATCGATATGGGACAAGCTGTCACCCTCGATCATCCGAGGGCCCGGTCTTTCCTGGTCCGTGATATCGCCAATGTGAACCGTTATTTCGGCAACCTTTGTTCCGTCCGGGACGAACGTGAGATCTTTGCAGAGATCACCGGGTTATCCTTACCGGGAACACGGTGACAGTGAATGGGGGAGTTATCCAGATGATTCAAAAACTATCCGGAAAGTCGGCAAGAAATGATGGTCTTGCAGAAAAGAAACGCCTGACTTGGAGGTCGAGGGTACCATGATGCAGGAAGTTAAAATGTCAGGAAACCGGATCGGGGTTCTGATCGGAAAGGCCGGGAGCACCAAAAAAGAGCTCGAGGAGAGGACGAAAACGATCATCTCCGTTGATAGCAAGGAAGGGGTTGTGAGGCTGGAGGGAGACGATACACCCCTCCTTCTCAGAGGTATAGAAGTGGTCCAGGCAATAAACAGGGGTTTTTCTCCGGAAAGGGCCTTTGTCCTCCTCGATGACGAGGATCTTCTCCTCGATGTCATCGATCTGTCCGGGCTCACTGACAGTCCACGCCAGATGGATCGACTGAGGGGAAGAATCATCGGAAAGGACGGGCGATCGAGGGAACAGATCGAGAATATGACCGACTGTGAGATCTCGGTGTTTGGAAAAACGGTGGCGCTCATAGGACTCCCCGAACGGCTTAAGGTTGCCAGGAATGCCATCGATATGCTGATCCAGGGCCTTCCTCATGAGGTGGTCTATAGTTACCTGGAGCGGAAACGCCGTGAGGCAAAACAGAACATGATCGACTACTACTATTGAGTACCGGCCAATTGCTGCAATTCGTGCCCGATCCAGTTGGATCCGGCACGTAAATGGTATATTTCCAGTGGAGATAAAAATGACTGCCCTGCTGATCGTTGATGAAAAGGAGCGATCCCTGAGCAGTACTGACTGGAATAAAAGGGGTATGTATGAAGGTCCGTGACCTCCCTCTTCCCGGGTACCTTGTCCGGTGGTATGAAGCCCATGGGATTACGGATCTGTACCCCCCGCAGGCAGATTGCGTCAGGAAGGGAATGTTCGAGGGAAAAAACCTCCTGGTTGCCATTCCTACGGCGAGCGGAAAGACCATGGTTGCCGAAATGGCCATGCATGTTCACATCCGGGATGGCGGCAAGTGCCTCTACATCGTCCCCCTGAAAGCCCTGGCCAGCGAGAAGTACAAGGATTTCAGCGGGAAGGGGGTGAGCGTCGGGATTTCGACAGGCGATTTCGATCGCCGAGAGGAATATCTCGGCAGAAATGACATCATCATCGCCACCAGCGAAAAGGCCGATTCCCTTCTCCGTACCTTCACCCCGTGGATAAGGGACATCACCCTCCTGGTCATTGATGAGGTTCATCTTATTGACGATCCGAAACGTGGACCGACGCTCGAAATGGTGCTGACCAAGATGCGCCGGAAAAATCCATCGATGCAGGTCATCGCCCTCTCTGCCACGATCGGCAATCCTGCAAACCTTTCCGGATGGCTCGGCGGGGAGCTTGTCATCAGCGACTGGAGACCTGTCGACCTCCGGCAGGGGGTCTATTACGAAGGGGGGATTCATTTCCATTCCAGCGTCAGGCCTGTGCCTTCCATCTCGAAAGAGGAGGGATTGAATCTGATGATGGATACGATTGCGGAGGGCGGACAGTGCCTTGTCTTCGTATCTTCCCGACGTAATGCGGAGGCTTTTGCGAAACGGGCTGCAAAGGCTCTCAATCTCGGAGGCCCCGAGTTGTCTCTGTATGAAAAGCAGCTCGAGAAACTGGCTGCGACAGACCAGGAGAAGGCTCTTGCCCACTGTGCTGGTCTCGGTTCTGCGTTCCATCATGCCGGACTCAGGCGGGAAGCGCGCGGCATCGTTGAAGAGGGGTTCAGAAACGGGCATATCCGTTGTATATCTTCCACACCAACTCTCGCCGCTGGGCTGAACCTTCCTGCCAGAAGAGTTATTATCAAGGAGTACCGGAGATACGTCTCCGGAGAAGGAATGGTGCCCATTCCGGCCCGGGAGTATCACCAGATGGCCGGACGCGCCGGACGCCCCGGTCTTGATCCTTACGGTGAAGCGGTCCTGATCAGCGATTCTGAACGAGAGGCTGGATCACTCTTCTCGAACTACATCGATGCTATTCCGGAGGATGTGAACTCGCAGTGCGCTTCCGAAAATGCTCTGACGACCCACATTCTCTCGTTGATATCTTCCGGTTTCATCTCATCCGGTGAAGATCTGCTTTCATTCATGCGGGATACCTTTTTTTTCCATCAGAAGAAGGCAGATCGACTTCTGGAAAAGATCACCGGGAATGCCCTATCCTTCCTCGATCGGAAAGAGATGATCGTAGCCTCCGGCGATTTCCTCTCACCAACTGACTATGGTAGCCTGGTATCTCAGCTCTATATCGATCCCCTCGGTGCCGATCTCATCGTTGAGAAACTCATCGGATCTGATTGCTATTCGGATCTCGGCCTCCTCCAGGTCATCTGCAGTACACCGGATATGTTCACCTTGTTTGTGAACAGGAAGGATGTCCATTATCTTGAGCGGTTTTTACTGGAGCACGAAGATGAGCTCTGGCTTGACCTGCCATTCGGTGAAGATGAGGCCTACTTCAGAGGCCTGAAGACCGCTATGGTTCTCAATGACTGGACCAACGAGCTTTCTGACGCCGCAATCTGCGAAAAGTACGGGATTGGCCCGGGTGATATCTATGCCCTGAATGATACCATTCATTGGCTTATTCATGCGAGCGGTCGGCTGGCAAGAATGTTCAGGCAATCGTATGTCAATCCCCTCCAGGACTTCGAACTCTGCCTGAAACATGGAGTGAAAAGAGAGCTCATACCTCTCGTTCGTATCCGTAATATCGGGCGGGTGCGTGCGAGACGGCTCTACAATAACGGGTTCACATCGCCGGAAAGGGTACTTTCAGCCGGGGAGGACCGGATAATCCCTATTCTCGGGCACGGAATCACGACACAGGTCTTCCAGCACATCCGTGAACAATCCGGGAGAATGAAAACCCCTCAGGACAACAACCAGCCCAGGTCGGGCCTGTTTCACTTTGTTAACGAGGGGGATAGTGGATGAGAGAGAGTCGCCTGGACACGAATGATTGCTGTATTATTCAGTTCGAAATTGAGATAGATGACCCGGGCAGATACCTGATGAAGGTAAAGCAGATCAGCAGTCGTTCTGGAGTCCATATCATCCTCTTCAATGCAGAGATGATGGCTGGTCTGCATCATGTCTGTTCGGCCCTGAAGCACGCTTTCCGCGCATTTGATCAAGGGACTGCTATATCCAACAGCCCGGAGATGGAGGCCCTTTTATATGCCTCGGGAACGCGGCAATGCCGTTCAGGGCTTCGGTTCGGGATACATCCCGGAAAAAACAGGGTATATCTCTGCGTCTGCCCGGGAGAGAGAAAGGCTCTCGATGATCTGCTGGAGGATGGAGAAATTGTGCATGAAGACTGGAATATCCTATCGCCGGAAAAAGTGGAACACCTGATGGATCTGTTTGGAATCACACCAGAAGAGCTGGAGGTGTCAGGAAGAGACAGGGTCACTGATCTCATTCTTGAGCGTGTGGCACTTCTCGAAGTGTATCGGTAACTGGGTCATTCCCCTAAAAAGAGGGTTGACGATCTCCTTGATTATTGGAACTTTACTTTTTTCGCATGTTTGACCGGCGAGAGCCGGGCCCTCACCACATTCTCCTCTTTTTTCCTCCATTCCAGCAACTATTTTCGGTTCATTTTCCCTCAACCACATTCTCATCGTCTTTCCTCCATCCGACAACCATTTTCGGTTCATTCCACTCAAATCTTCTCTGATAGTTTATCTTCCATCAACTTTATCCATAGAATATCTCCACCCTCAAACCCCCCGTTTTGCTGATTTCAGGTACCCGCATGGCTGAGTATGTGGGGGATTTCCGGTATGATCAGTTCCTTCATAGCAAGATTAACTGCCCGGGGAGAGCCGGGGATACAAAAAATCGCTTTATTTTGAGAGATTCCGGCAATCGCT
>JAJRBS010000116.1 GCA_028679325.1 Methanoregulaceae archaeon
GAGGGGGACAAAGACCACCCCGCCGAAAAGTTCTCTCGTTATCCGTTCCCCCTGCCGGGTAAGCCTGACCAGCTCCTGTAGATCCCGTGATCCAACCGGTGCTACCAGCCTTCCTCCTTCCGCCATCTGGTCGATGAGGGGAGCGGGTACTGAGGGAGTGGCAGCCGTTATGAGGATTCCGTCGAAGGGCGCACCTTCGGGGTATCCGATAGTTCCGTTGCCTGTAGCCACAGTGACATTGGTTATCCCGACCCGGGCAAGGTTGGCCCGGGCTATCTCCGCAACCTCCGGGATACGTTCGACGGTAACGACCATTTGCGCCAGCTTTCCGAGGATTGCGGCCTGATAACCGCTCCCGGACCCGATCTCAAGGACCTTATCGGTGGGCATCAGCCTGAGAAGCTCGGTCATCACCGCCACGATATAGGGTTGGGAGATGGTCTGGCCTTTTCCAATGGGGAGCGGGGAATCGTTGTACGCTGCAGTCTGGTAAGATTCCGGAACAAAGAGATGGCGGGGCACCTCCCTCATGGCAGAGAGTACTCGTTCATCCCCGACCCCCCTTGCAGCGATCTGGGACTCCACCATTCTCAACCGTTCCTTCTCCCGGCCATCGATATCCATGAGAATTCCTTTTAGAAACCGGCCTTTTCTGCGGAGTCAATAGCGAGATCGATCTGTTTTTGCAGGGCTTCAGGAAGCCCGCTGATCTTGACGTCGAGAAAACCTCTGATGATAGTGGCGGTGGCCACCTCCTCGTCGAGTCCGCGGGCCATCAGGTATTCGATCTCTTCCTGGGCGATCTTCCCGACAGCCGCCTCATGGGAGAGCTCCGTCCCCACAACCAGTCCCTCTATTTCAGGGATGGCGTAGATTCTCCCATCCTTGAGGATAAGCCCCTTGCACTCCAGGTGACCCCGGGTCTCCCGGGTCTTTCCCTGGATATGACCCCGGGAGATGATAGTACCTCCCTTGGAGATTGCCCGCGTGATCAGCTCCGCGCTTGAACCCTCGGCCTCCAGCACCGCCCGGGACCCGAGGTCGAGAACGGATTCCGGTGTGGCGATGACAACGCTGCTAAACCGTGCGACGGCTTTCGGTCCCTTCAGATACGCCGTCGGATACATCTGGACCTTCTTGACCGGCTTCATGCAGACATAGTTTGAGAGGAATACCCCCCCTTCCTCGACACGGGCGGCACTCCGCGGATAGACCTCGATCTCTTCCCCCCAGGTATGGATCATGGTGAAACTGATCTTCGCGTCCTTCCCGATGTAGAATTCACTGATGCCGTAGTGTGCACCTCCCTTGCCGACATGGCTCGCACTGGCACAGCCGGATACGACGTGTAGCTCGGCTCCTTCCTCGGCGATAAGGATGTTATGGACATGCTGGATCTGCTCGCTTCCGAGGAAAAGGCATGCCTGGACAGGGAGGATGTTGTTGCTTCCCTTCCGGGCGATGATGACGTATCCGACCGGTCTTTCCTGGGTAGCCACGTATTTCGTGTATTCGTCCTTGTCCTTTGGTACCAACTTCCATGCATAGTCCTCCAGCCAGGGATATTTTTCCATGGCCATCTTATAGGAGAGAACCTCGATTCCTGACTCTGAACAGGTGGCATGCATGACGTCCTGGTTCTTCTGCAGGTAACTTCCGCAACGATTTGCCATGCCAAGCTCTATTCCCGAGAGGGCCAGCCGCTCGCGGTCTTCAGGTGGCAGGTCAAAGCCAGGGGTCACGCCGTTTGTCTGCATTCGAGACACTCCCTGTATCCGCGGGCCTTGACCTCTTTCAGGATCTCCCGGGGGTTTCCGTGACACTTAATCTCACCGTCGCACATGACATGTCCCTTGTCGGCATCAAGATAATCGAGTATGTATCCGGTGTGGGTAATAACGAGCCCGCTCTTTTTCCGGTTCACGATGTGGACATCCTTCTCGAGAAGCATCCCTATGGCATGCCCGATAAGCGAGATATTCTCGAGGTCAACGCCGCTCTCCGGTTCATCGAGCATGACGAATTCCGGGCTCTGGGCAGTCAGCTGCAGGACCTCACTCCGCTTGATCTCCCCGCCCGAAAATCCCTTGTTGATGTCTCGTTCAAGGAAGTGGTCCATATTCAGCTTCCTTGCCATCTCCCTGATACGATCCGGCTGGTCACCATATGTTGCGGCAAGCAGCTTTCCAAGCTTCAGACCTGATATCGTCGGGGGCCGCTGAAACATCATCCCCATGCCGATCTGGGCCCGGGCGTGGATCGGGAGGTGGGTGATGTCCTCTCCCTTGAAACGGATTCTCCCTTCTGTCACGATATAATTACTAAAGCCCATGAGGGTCATGAGCAGGGTGCTCTTCCCCGATCCGTTCGGGCCCATCAGGACATGGGTCTCTCCGTCACCGATCCGGAGGTTGATATCATGGAGCACCTCCTTTTCCCCTATCTCAACATGCAGATCCTCTATGTCAAGCATACAGCATTCGTCCTAGTGTATCTCTCCCGGGGGATTAAACGGTTTTCACCTTACCGGCCTCACAGAGTATCATGGTTCTCCCGAAGAGTTAATCTTGAAAAGGGCACCATACCTCTTGAAATGCCGGGAAACGCCAGGCCGGAGAAGATCCCGGACAAGGCAGGGAAGGCGCGGATACGGGGAGGATCACGGGAAGCCAAGATTCCTATAGCCACATCCGAACCCGATGAGATCGCCCCCTTCATCAACAGGATCCTTTGTGGGGACACCTGTGACGTCCTCCCTCTGCTTCCCGGATCGAGCGTCGACATCATCGTCACCTCGCCGCCTTACAATTTCGGCCACAGTTACGCTCGCGACTCCCACGACGATACACGGGCCTGGAACGATTACTTCCGGAGGCTGAATGCAGTATGGAAGGAGTGTGCCCGCGTCCTGAAACCTGGAGGCAGGATAGCCGTGAATATTCAACCCCTCTTCTCTGACTACATCCCCACCCATCACATTATCTCGTCGCAGCTTCAGGGGCTCGGGCTCCTGTGGAAGGCGGAGATCCTCTGGGAGAAAAATAACTACAACGCGAAATACACGGCCTGGGGGAGCTGGCGCTCCCCTTCCATGCCCTATCTCAAGTACACCTGGGAATTCATCGAGGTGTTTGACAAAATGACCCATAAAAAAACCGGGAACAGGGCTGATATCGATATCACGGATCAGGAGTTCAAGGACTGGGTCTTCGGGCGGTGGGTTGTGCCCCCTGAGACCCGCATGAAAGACTTCGGCCATCCGGCCATGTTCCCGGAGGAGATCCCCCGCCGGCTGCTCAAGCTCTTCTCCTACCAGCACGACATCGTGCTTGATCCTTTCAATGGTGTGGGCACCACCACCCTCGCGGCGTGGAAAATCAACCGGCGTTTCATCGGGATCGATATCTCACCGGAATACTGCAGGGAAGCACTAGACCGCATCATCCGTTCGGGGGTTCCTACAGGCGCACGAAGTGAGCCGGAGATCGTTTCTTCTGCTGATCAATACCGCACCCGATAATGAATCGGCATGTCTCCTGCCGGTGAAGATGCCAGGGATGTTCTCAGGGCTTCCCCTGAAAAAGGAACAGCAGAGAGAGGCAAAGAACTGAAGGCCTTTTTTGGCGCATGGGGATCAGACCTGCTCAGATTCCAGATATCCCGGAAGATCGGCAATCGAGTCAAGGATGACCGAGGGTCCCTGCAAAGCATGGTCGAGGGTCTCTTTCCGGAACTTACCGGTCCTGACCAGGATTCCTGTCATCCCGCAGGAGATAGCCCCACCAATGTCGGTCTCGATATCATCGCCGATCATGACCGCCTGGCCTGCCTCTGCACCAAGAGAGAGAAGGGCTTGTCGGAAGAATGCGGGAGATGGTTTTCCCATAATCCGCGCCTCTTTTCGAGCCGCGAACTCGAGGGCAACGACAAACGGTCCCGCAGAGAGCATCATGCCATCGGCGCCCTTCCAGTAGCGGTCCCTTTCAAGGGCGATCAGCTCTGCGCCGCCAAGCAGGAGACGGAAAGCCGTGTTCAACGCGGTATATGTAAAGTTGTCAGCCGCGTCTCCGATCACGACCGATTGTGCCGATTCCGGGTCATGGCGGACATGGCCGGATTCGCTGATCTCAGCGGCAACTTCATTTGTCGTGAGGAGGTAGGCGGTGTGATGGTGTGACCGGGACAGATAGTCAGCCGCAGCGACAGCAGGGGTGAAGATCTTCGATTCCGGGACGGCAAAGCCCATTGCTGACAGCTTCCGGGCAACGGATGCCCGGGACAATCTCGTTGTATTCGAGACAAGCCGGAAGGGGTAGCCCTGTTCTTCGAGGAACTTTATTGCTTCGTGGGAACCTTGTATACCGTTTTCACCGACATACAAGACCCCGTCGATGTCTATCAAAAAAGCCCTTTGTCGTGATCTCAAGAGGAATCGTCCCGGATGAGTTTGACTCTCAGAGCTCATCCATTTTCCCCAGATACCAGACTCTGGGGCTTCACTTTCACCGTGCACGCCGGAGGAATAAATAGGGTAGTTTCTTACGCTGGATCATTCCCATGGAGTCAGGTCCTGCCTTTTGTTCTATCGGGAGAGACTGGAGGTCACGGATCGGGGATTCGCATGACTATGCCATCATCCGGAACGACACCGTATTCCGGACCAGTTTCCATGACTCGTGGGTATGGGAATCCCGGTACGCCGCTGCCCGTGAAGATCTTGCCCGTCTGATGGAGATCCACAAGGGCATGGCTCTGGAGGATCTTTTCCAGGGAGGGGAGTGCGAAACCTATGAGGG
>JAJRBS010000118.1 GCA_028679325.1 Methanoregulaceae archaeon
AGGACCGATTTTTCCGATGTCCTCCTCTTCTTTAAGAATATGGCCTGGATCGAGGAGAACCAGCCAGTCTGCTGTTTCGATTACAACACCAACGGGGACATCGACTTCTCCGATGTAATCCTACTCTTCAAAAAGGTGTGAAGAGAGAGATTATCTTTTTTTCCCGGCCTTCAGACCCGGTTTCTCTCCTTATTCCGGCCTCACATCCTTTTTTACACTTTCCACGAGATCCCTCTTACTTGGCAGGACCCTGGAGTTCAAGAGGGAGCTCGCCAGCGATACGTACGGCTCTGTTCATCTGTCAGAACTGAGTCGCCGATCAATCACGTGATTGCCTGCCGGCTAACTTCGGGAAGATCGTCGCCAGGAACCCTGCCGTTCGTTGTTGGGAGGGGTGAATTTCAAAGAGACATATTGTCGCCAGCACCTGGCGTATTGTTATGGAATAGAAAAAAAGGAAATATTCTTTCGTTTCAGCAAAAGAGGCTGGATGGTTTCGAGTTGTAGGCCATGTTCTTTGAGAAGCTCGAGATCTCGCCCATGACAGATGTCGTATCCTCGAACTCCATGATCTGGCCGTCCTCGAGGATCCTCCCCCGGATGAAGGCCGAGACCGATCCCCGGGCCGGGATTCCCGGCGCATATTCGCCCACCTGAACGTTGTTGAAAACCTCTGTTCCGGCATCTGCCGAGGCGGTGATAAACCGGCTTCCCATCTGGGTGCTGATGGTGCCGGCCGTCAGCCACATGCTGCTGCCTGTCTCCACCCTGCCGCAGAAAGATTCAGCTGCCGCAGATGAGATGACGACTGCTGAAACGATGCAGAGCAGGGCCAGGTATCGGTATGGTATCATGGAAATTCTCCTGTCTGATCTGAGGGTTATGTCTTCATGTATATGAATATGGAGGATGCCTGGAGGCAGATCCGGAATATCCCCCCAGCAATTGGTTTGACCCACGCACTTCCCTTCCTCCTCAGGATGCGGGCATGAGTATCCGGTTTCCTATTTTCCCTTTACCATCCGCCGGCTCATAGCCACCATCCAGTTCCAGTTCAGGACCAGGTGGGCGAAGACCAGGATACCGAGGATCACTCCCCACAGGTCATGGATCCTGGTCAGAGTGGCCAGGGGACTGAAACGGGCCCCTCCCCAGATCAGATGGAGGACAGCCGGGAACTTGAGGATCCCGGTCACGAAGCAGAGGATGAAGGCGAACAGCATGGCCACATCGATGCCGTACTTCAGGACGACGCGTCGCATGCTGGTACGGTGTTTTTTAAAAGGTATAATGCTGCCGGGGAGGGAAAAAGGATCACGATTCACGGGTCACTGAAGACAGGAAAGGGATACGGATTTTTTTTCTGATCATCTTATGTTTTCTGAAAGGCAAAAGGAGACATACGGTGTGAGAATGGCAGAGGGAGTGACTATCAGCGAATACCTGATCGCACGGATCCTTGACCAGGGAGTCAGGCATGTTTTCGGGATCCCGGGAGACTACGTCATCGGTTTCTTTGACAGGATCTCGAAAAGCCCCTTACAACTCGTCATCACCGCTGATGAACAGGGTGCAGGCTTCGCCGCTGATGCCTATGCCCGGATGAAGGGACTCGGGGTGGTCTGTGTGACCTTCAGCGTCGGCGGCCTGAAGCTTGCCAATACAACGGCGCAGGCCTTTGCCGAGAAATCGCCGGTGCTGGTCATCAGCGGAGCCCCCGGCCGGGAGGAGAGGCTCAAGAACCCGGTCCTCCACCACCGGGTGAACCTCTTCTCCGACCAGCTCCGGGTCTTCGAGCGTCTCACCACGGCCTCAGCGGAACTGTCCGACCCGGAGACCGCCGCATCCGAGATCGACCGGGTCCTTGAGGCTGTCCTTCGCGACAAACGGCCAGGATACCTTGAACTGCCGCGGGACATGATCGCGGTCGTTCCTGCAGTCCAGCGAGGGAACCGGCCGATGGCCTCGCCGGTAGTAGGTACCGGCACGCTCGATGAGGCACAATCCGAGGCGGCCGGTATGATCAACGCCGCAGAGAGACCGGTTATCCTTGCCGGTGTGGGTGTCGAGCGACATGGCCTCCTTGGCCAGACACTCGGGCTGGCACGGAAGGGAAATATCCCGCTGGCCGCCACGATCCTCGGAAAATCTGCCATCCCGGAGGAGGAACCACTCTACATGGGGGTGTACGGGGGCCTTGTGGGAAACGAGGAGGTCTCGAAGTATGTCGAGGGAAGCGATTGCGTGATCATGGTCGGTGCCTACCTGTCCGACCTTGACCTCGGTTCCCTGACCTCCGGGATAGATCAGGGAAAGATCATCCATATCACGGCCGACAGGGTCACCATCCGGCACCACGTCTACCCTGGACTGGGCTTCGACCTCCTGGAGGCTCTTTCCGGCGCCGGACTGAACCGGCACGAAGCCGGCCATGTCCCGTACGCCTCGCGACAGAGACTCCCTGACGGAGTTGTACCCGATACACCTGTCTCTGCCGAACAGGTCTTCCACGCCGTCTCGCAATTCCTGGAGGAGAAAGATGTCCTTATCGCCGACGTCGGGGACTCGCTCTTCGGCACCGCCGAGATCAGCCTCCCCTGCCCGTTCATCTCGTCCGCATATTACGCCTCGATGGGCTTCGGGGTGCCAGGAGCGGTCGGGGTCCAGCTGGCCTGCCCGGAGCACCGCCCGGTGGTGATAACCGGTGACGGTGCCTTCCAGATGACCGGGATGGAGGTCTCGACCGCGGCCCGCTACGGGCTCAACCCGGTGGTGATCGTCCTCAACAACGGCGGTTATGGAACACTCCGGATGATCGCGGACGGACCATTTGACGACATCCACTCCTGGAACTATGCGAAGGTGCCGGAGGTTATCGGTTCCGGGAACGGGTTTTTTGCCCGGACCGGGCAGGAACTTGCGGAAGCACTCAATTCTGCCCGGCGAAGCAAGGAATTCTCCATCATCGAGGTACCCCTTCAAAGGGATGATTCATCCCCCTGCCTCCGGCGGCTCGGCATGGCGATCAAGAGGAGACTCTGATAATGAATCCTGGCATGAACCGGATCGCCCCTGCATTCCTCCTCCTCGCCCTGTCCCTGTCAGCCGCCTGCACATCCCCGCTGCCTCCGCCGTGCAGTAAGAACCTGACCCCCTCGATCATCCCCGGACGGGATGCATATGCCCTTACCCTGTCGAGTTTCCCGGGACTCCCGCTGTCACCCGATCCCGGGCTGGAGGCATCCTCATCCTGCCTCTACCAGTACCGGTGGCTGGCAACGGACGGCACCTTCCTCTCCTGGAGGGAGCCGGACTTCATTGTCCGCGAGATCGGCAACGATACGATCGCCGACAACGGGACTGTTTACTGGACCTGGCGGGACCCGGATCTCCCCGCCTCCGGGCATGATGTCCGGATAACGCTCGAGGTCCGCGACCCCGGAGGGAGTACCTTGCTTGGCAGCACGACACTCTCTGTCGGGTGGGAGGGAGAGACCGCGGTGGTCCGGAAGAACGGCGGATAGAATGCCGGAGAGAAAAACCGATACTCTTCACCCCCCGTGATACGCATCACCTGGGGGAGGTCGTTTCTCTGACAGTCGCAGATCTCCCGGTCCTGGCTGAGAGCGACCACCTCATTTCATGACATGCAGGTTCGATACAGATCCTATGCATGATATCATGAAGAAATGGGGACTGCTAGCCAAGACCATGGGGATCGTGCTGGTCCTCCTGGCATTCAAGGTCATCATCTCGTTTGCCGGGTGGGAAATCTTCCCGATGAACGCCCTGGTCACCGCTTTTATCGGCGCGGTGATCTTCACCCTGGCCATCATCTTCACCGGGACCCTGGTCGACTACAAGGAAAGCGAGAAGATCCCGAGCGACCTTGCCACCTCAATCCGGTCGCTGTCCCATGACTTCGACGTCGTCCCGGGCGTGGACAAAGGGATCATATGGCAGGGCAAAAACGACGTCGTCTCGCTCCTCGACATGATCTGCGAAAATTTCCGGTCGAACAACTGGGAAACCGGCAAGGTGCATGGGGGGATCCGGAAGGTCAATACCGATATCCATACCCTTGCCGGGCTGAACGTGGCCCCGCCCCTCCTGGTCAAGATGAGAAATGAGCTGACCGCTATCGACCGGATCTCGAACAGGATCGCCACCATCGCCGGAACCTCCTTCATCCCGACCGCCTATGCCATCTCGGAAGTGGCCATCGGGGCGGTGATCGTCGTCCTCCTCTTCCTGAAGATGGACTCCCTCCTCCAGGGGCTGGTCCTGTTCGGTGCCATTGCTGTGCTGGCCATCGGCCTGCTCCTGCTGATCAAGGACATGGACAACCCGTTTGAGGTCGGTGCCGGCACCTATGCCGACGTGAACCTCGATCTTCTCTGGGATCTCCAGCGGGAGATGAGGAATGAACAGGAGTGACTGACCCGGGAGAAGATTCCCTGACCCCTCCGTATCTCTTTTCCTCAACCCCGGGGTTCAATCCTTGTCCCTTTTTGTTCTGTAATATTCATGTATTTAAGGAAAGAAGGCCATTACACTGGTTATCCAGTCAATGGTGAACAATATGAAGACAGTAAAGATACTATTCCCGGCGCTAATCGCCGTGGTCCTGCTGGCAGTGGTCATGCCGGCGGTGGCCTACCCGATCAAGGGGAATGCGGCGTCAATCGAGGGCGCGGGATGCATTGCTGGCCGGTCAGCGTTCCTGCAGGACTCCGGACGATTGACCCTCAGCAGTTACGGCTCACGGGCCGATCTCCTCCCGGCAGATCCGCAGGGATTCCTGGCGGTTGTCGGAACGGGCAGAATGGTCGTGGGGGCGGCTCCCGGTAGTTCCCCCGAAGGTTCCCTGTTCCTGAAAGCGGCTGCGCTCCAGGCCGCCACCATGCAGTCTGAGAAGGAAGCCCTGATCAGCCGGCTTGCAGGGAGGACCATCTCACCAAGGGACACGGGCACCATCAGTTCGACCCTCGTCTCCGGTGAGGGGATTGTCCGCTTCATCGAGCGCGACGGAGGCTTCTACGGCATTATCACCACCACCGGCCAGAACTACCTCCCCGAAAATCTTCCCACCTCGATGAAGGTCAATGGGACCCGGATCCGGTTCGACGGGGTCGTCCGGGCAGGGTCATCTTCTGCCGGGACATGGGGGACGCCCATCTCCCTGATCACCGTCACTCTCCCTGCCCAGGGATTCTCCGGTGTCGGGACGGTCAGGTTCATCGAGCTCGAGGGAGGTTTTTACGGGATCATCACCCCGGAAGGGGACAATTACCTGCCCCTGAACCTGCCCAAGGAGTTCCAGGTCGACGGGCTGCAGGTGACTTTCTCGGCCCGGGAGGAACGGGACGTATCAACCATCGCCATGTGGGGGACGCCTGTCCGGATTGACAGCATCGCCCGCTTCGGCCCGCAGACCGGTGAGCTCGGTGGTTCCTGGTTGCTCGTAACCCTCGATGGAGAACCTCTCATAACCGGCACGGCTATCACCGCAAACTTCGAAAGCGGACAGGTGACGGGGGCTGCCGGATGCAACCAGTACTTTGCCTCTTACTCCACGGCCGGGACAACTCTTTCCATAGGCGGGGCCGGTTCCACCAAGATGTACTGCACCTCTCCCGAAGGGGTCATGGAGCAGGAGGGGCTCTACCTCTCGCTCCTCCAGAAGGCGTCGAGCTTTTCTCTCGAGGAAGGGAAACTGGTGGTCCGGGATTTATCAGGAGAGAGCATCCTGGTCTTCGCATCGGCGCTCGATGACTCCCCGGAGACCTTTATCGAGTACACCCGGACCGGAGGCTTTGCCGGCTTCAACGACCACCTGGTCATCTCCTCAGACGGAACGGCCATCGTGACCCGGAAGGAGTCCGTCCGCCAGGTCCAGGTCCCGGAGCTGACCATGCGGAAACTCACTGCCCATCTCTCGGCGGCAGACTTCCGGTCTCTCAAAGATGAGTACCCTGCACCTCAGGAAGGGGCCGACTACTTCACCTATACCCTCACTCATGACGGGAAGACGGTGGTGACCGAGGACACCGGCGTCCCGCCCATCCTCGTGCCTATCATCAATACCTTAAACGAGATCATCGAGAGGAGTGCGCCCGACGACGTGATCCCGTCCGCCTTCTAATCCTTTTTTTTTCGTGTTTTTCTCCTCTAAGCCGGGTCTTCTTTCCGGACACCTGACAAAGGAATGGTAGCTTCCGCTATGAGACACTATATAACCGACTTTTTTCCTTAGAGTACCAGAATGAAAAGCCGCTTCCGCTGGCTCATCGTGCTGCTGTCTTTGGTTATGATCATCACGGTGATCCCGGTTACAGCAGCCCATGGAGAAGAAGGCGGAGCTGCATCTCCGGCAGGAGCCTCCAGGACTGCTGCATCCGACTCTTCGGTAACAGCTAGCGGAGGCGGATCCGGCCATGGCGATGCCGCCGTTTCCGCAGGTGCCGGACAGGGAGGCGGCGGGGCAGATTCACTTCAGGGATCAATGGCTCCTGATTCAGGGACCCAGCAGTCTTCAGCGCCGGAAACCCACGGTTCTTTTTCGACGACAGGAGCCGGTGATTCCGGAGAAGAAAAGGGGGCCTCTCCGGGCGGCCAGGGACAGGCATCTTCATCGCCAGGAAACGGCCAGGAGGGCAGTGGCGATGACTCCGTCAGCCAAAACAGGGGATCAGGGCCGGAATCGATGGGATTATCAGAAGCTTCCACCACGGGAGGAGATCGTCCGGGTGAACCTGCGGGTCTTTCGCGGGGCGGCACCGATCAAGGGACCGGCCAGGGTGGAACCGGGAACTCTCCCGGGAACGGATCGCAGGGACCCGGCTCCGAAGGTCAGACTCCCGGAAAGGTTGGCGGGCAAAGGCCGGTGCTGATAGCCGCCGCATCGCTCGGGGGTGCAGGTACAGCCTGGTCCGGAGGACCCGGGCAGGAGAGTAATTCTGCGCCGGCAGGCCCCGGACACGCTCCCCTCCCCCGGAACAGGCAGCAGGGACCCCCGGCTCAGGCAGGGCAGTACCCCTGCGGACCGGCCGAGCGAGGAACGCCCGCTACTTCACCGGCCCCAAAAGAACGCGAAGAGAACGGGCAACCCGACAACAAGCCGCGGTCGCGACGGGAGGAGGACCTCATCGACGGAGAGGACTCCGGAGTCCCTCTCTCTTC
>JAJRBS010000149.1 GCA_028679325.1 Methanoregulaceae archaeon
GTCGTTCCTGTTGCTGCGGATAATGCATCTGCATATCCGGGAAGGTCTCCAAGACTCGATGCTGCTGCTCCGATCGTTGTGATCATTATCAGGCAGAACGCTACCGTGATCAGTGTCTTTCGTTTCATGGTTGATCTCCTGTCTCGGCATACCTGAGAGGGAGCGAGGCCCTCGCTTAACGAAACCGAAACAAGCTTCTATACGATCGAGAGTAATAAAGTTGCTGTGACGCACGATTGTTGCACTTTACGATGGCTAGAACCGCACGCTTCGCCAGTATCGCCCTTGAAAAAACACCATAGACTGCATCCCGTGGATTTTCTCATCACCGATGGTACACAGAAACCCCGGAGCTAAATGGACGTCTCGTAATAACGATAGAAAGTTCCGTGACACACTATCCTGTTTTTATACCGATAAACGAAATAGACAGATACCTTTTCAGGAAAGGATTCCCGAGGAGATTATCTGATTGTTGGCAATCCCACAGTCTTAAATATCAACCCGGGCAAATAATACTGATATTCGATACCGGGTAGTCCTGAGGAAAATATCATGAAAATGCCAGTAAAATTCAAGGCCTATTGTCCATTCTGCCGGAATCACCAGACCCACGAGGTGGAGAAGGTCAAGAAGAGCAAGACCACCGGCCTCCACTGGATCGATCGCCAGAAAGCGCGGAGGAGCACAGTCGGAAACATGGGGAAGTTCTCCAAGGTTCCCGGAGGGGACAAGCCGACCAAGAAGATCAACGTCCGGTACCGGTGCAAGACCTGCGGAAAGGCACACCTGCGCCGGGGTTTCCGGACCGGGAAGTTTGAGCTGACGGAGTGATCAAGATGGTACGACAGTCACGGCAGAATCGGAGCAGGTTTGTCAAGGTGAAGTGCCCCGATTGCGAGAATGAACAGGTTGTGTTCGAGAAGGCCAGCAGCGTGGTCAGCTGCGTCGTCTGCAGCAAGGTGCTTGCCACACCCACGGGGGGCAAGGCCACCCTGCAGACCGACGTCATCGAGACCTTCGAGTAACAGACATGGAAGAGAGATCGTGGCCTGAGAACGGCGAACTGGTGGTCTGCACGGTCAAGGACATCAAGGACTTTGCCGCCTTCGTAACCCTCGACGAATACGAGGGCCGTGAAGGCCTGATCCCCATATCGGAGATCGCGACCGGGTGGATCAAGTACATCCGCGATCATATCCGCGAAGGCCAGAAAGTGGTCTGCAAGGTTCTCCACGTCGACAAGAACCGCGGTCACATCGATCTTTCGTTGAAAGACGTCAACGACCACCAGCGGCGCGAAAAGATCCGGGAGTGGAAGAACGAGTCCAAGGCCCGGAAGTGGATCGGGTTTGCGGCCGAGGCCTCCGGAGAGAAGCCGGAAGTCATCGAGGCCGCCGTATATACGATCTACGGGGACCTCTATTCGGTGTTCGAGGACATCGTTGTTAACGGCGACGTTGTGCTGAAGAAGACCGGGCTTTCGCAGAAGGTCATGGCAGCTCTCGGAACCGTGGCCCGCGAGAATGTCAAGGTTCCCCGGGTGACGGTGGCCGGGAACCTGATCCTCACCTCCACCAAGCCCGACGGTGTGAACATCATCAGGAGGGCACTCCGGAGCGCCGAGCCGAAGATCCCCGAGGCCGATATCGAGCTCACGTATCTCGGCGCACCCACCTACCGGATCAAGGTCACGGCCCCGGACTATAAGAAGGCCGAGAAGGCTCTCGAGAAGGCGGCGGCCGCGGCCATCGGCGTACTCGAGCGGTCTGGCGGCGAAGGAAAACTGGTCAAGAAGCCGAAGTCCGGAAAGGCCGCATGACCCGGCTTATCAGGAAATGTCCTGACGATCTCATCTATACCCTCCGGGAATTGTGCCCGGTCTGCGGCACGCCCACCGTGACCCCCCACCCTGCCCCCTATTCTCCGGAAGACAGGTATGGAGAGTACCGGAGGAAGGCCCGGGAATGGACGAAATAACCATCCGTTTTTTTGGAAAGGAGCCCGGCCGGGACCTCCAGGCACCGGTGCTGATCGAAGGTCTTCCCGGGGTCGGCCACGTGGGCAAACTTGTGGCCGAGCATATGATCCGCGAGCTCGGGGCAGAGAAGGTGGCCGAGATCGAGTCCATCTACTTCCCGCCCCAGGTCATCATCGACGAGGACGGGACCGTCCGGCTGGCAAACAACGAGATCTACTACCATGATGGCGGGGACAGGCAGTTCCTCTTCCTGGTCGGGGACTACCAGGCAACCTCGGCAGAAGGGCACTACCTCCTTGCCGATGCCTACCTGGACGTAGCAACGGCGTGCGGAGTCACCCGGGTCTACACCCTTGGCGGTTACGGTGTCGGACGGCTGGTCGAAGAGCCCCGGGTCCTCGGGGCGGTCAACCGTCCAGACTTAAAAATCGAAGCCGAATCGGCGGGGGCCATCGTGAGCCGCGATGAACCGGGGGGAGGCATTATCGGTGCCGCCGGGCTGCTGTTGGGGATGGGCCTCTCCCGGGGTGTGGAAGGGATCTGCCTGATGGGAGAGACCTCCGGATACCTCGTCGACCCGAAGAGCGCCGCAAGCCTGCTCCGGGTCTTAAACACTCTCCTCAACCTCTCGATCGATCCCTCCCTGCTCGAACAGCGTGCCGAGGAGATGGAGCACATGCTCCAGAAACTGGTGGACACGGAAAGGGTCTCACAGGATGAAGAGCTCCGCTATTTTGTCTGAAGACACCCTTTTTGCTGACCTGCACATCCATTCCTGCTTCTCCATCGCGACATCAAGGGATATGCTCCCTCGAAATATCCTCGAGGGTTGCCGGAGAAAGGGGATCAGGGTCGTCGGGAGCGGGGACGCTTTCTCTTCCCGGTGGCGGGAGATGTGGGAGGCGGAGGACGGGCAGGATGCCCTCGTGGTCCCGACCGCCGAGGTCGAGGACCGGGACCGGGTCCATCACCTGATCCTGCTCGAGTCCTTCGATGCCTTCCGGGACCTGTCCGGCCTGCTCTCACCGTCAGCAGGCAACCTCGAAGAGACCGGGAGGCCGCACCTCCGGCTGGGAGGAGAGGAGATCGCCCGGGCGGTGCATGCCTGCGACGGCCTGATCGGGCCCGCCCACGCATTTACACCCTGGACCTCGCTCTATGCCTCGTTCGATTCCCCGCAGGAGTGCTACGGGGATGAGCCGATCGACTTCCTCGAGCTCGGCCTCTCGGCCGACAGCAGTTACGGTGCAGGGATCCCGGAGCTCGCCGGCATCCCCTTCCTCTCCTGCTCGGATGCCCACAGCCCGGACCCGGTCAGGCTCGGGAGGGAGTTTACCGGGATCCGGTCCGTAAGGCTGACTGCGGAAGGAGTCATCGATGCCGTCCGGCGCGGGAAAATCGCCCTGAACGCGGGTTTCTTCCCTGAGGAAGGGAAGTACAACCGCACGGCCTGCTGCCGGTGCTTCAGGCAGTTCTCCTGGGAAGAGGCTGAGGGTCTCGGCTGGCGCTGCCCGGACGACATGGGCCGGATCAAGAAAGGAGTCGCCGACCGGGCGGCCAGGCTCTCGTCCGGTCCTCCGGGAGAACGCCCTCCCTACCTCCACCTCATCCCCCTCGGAGAGATCATCCGCACCGCACGCGGGGCCTCGTCGCCGGGGACAAAAGGCTGCCGGTTACTCTACGACCGGTTCATTGATCTCTTCGGAAACGAGATCCGGGTCCTCATCGATGTCCCTGTCGATGAACTGGCAGAACTGGACCCGGCGGTGGCAGCCGGGGTCTCCTGCTTCCGCTCTGCACGGGTCCGGCTCATCCCGGGGGGAGGGGGGAAGTACGGCTCATTCTCCTTTCAGGGGCCGGAAAAACAGCCCTGATGGCATTAGTTTCGAAATCCGGCCGAATTCCCGCAATTTCCCTGAAGAAAAGATTATGGGTGCTCCCGGCCAATACCCTAGGGATGTTACTGATCCATCGCGATATCTGCGGGTACTGCGGATGCTGCGTCTCTGTCTGTCCCGAGGGGTCACTTGAACTGATCGATGCCTACCTCGAGTCAGATGACCGGTGTACCGGATGCGGTCTCTGTGCCAAGGTCTGCCCGGTCGGAGCCCTGGAGGTGAGGGATGAAGGATAACTACGACTTCCTGGTGATCGGCGGAGGTCCGGGAGGGGCGATAGCAGCGCGGACTGCAGCGTCGGAAGGTTACTCGGTCCTGCTCGTGGAGAAGCGCCCGGCTATCGGAGCACCGGTCAGATGCGCAGAAGGTATCGGCAAAGAGGCCCTGGCCGAGTTCATCAAGCCCGATGAGCGCTGGATATCGGCCGAGATCAAGCGGGCGGAACTGGTGGCCCCGGACGGGGTCTCCATGATCGTCGGGTCGGAGATGGCCGGGAGCAAAGTGGGCTACATCCTTGACCGGAAAGTCTTTGATCGGGAGCTGGTCTGGCAGGCGGCGGAGGCCGGTGCCGAGGTGATGGTCAAGACCCGGGCTACTGGACCTGTCATGGCCGATGGAAAGGTGAAGGGTGCGGTTGTCGACTTCTGCGGTAAAAGGATGAAAGTGCACGCCGACATCACCATCGCTGCCGATGGCGTGGAATCGAAGTTTTCCCGCTGGTGCGGCATCGATACCGCCGTCCCGGTCCGGGAGATCATGTCCTCGGCCCAGTACCTCATGACCGACATCGACATCGATCCGGCCACAACCGTCTTTTACCTTGGGAACAAGGTCGCCCCCGAGGGCTACCTCTGGGTCTTTCCCAAAGGCGAGCGGACAGCCAATGTTGGCGTCGGTATCTCCGGGAAGAAGAGCGGTCCCGGTCACCGGGCCAAGGACTACCTCGGGCGTTTCATTGCCGAAAAATTCCCGGACGGAAAGACCATCGAGTGTGTCGTGGGCGGGGTATCGGTCTGCCGGCCCCTGGAAAAGACCGTTGCTGACGGCCTGATGATCGTCGGCGATGCGGCCCGCGTGGTGGACCCCATGACCGGGGGCGGCATCTACAACGCGATGTTCACCGGGAAGCTGGCCGTCGAGGTCGGGGTCAAAGCCCTGTCGGCAGGCGATCTCAGCCGCGAATCGCTCATGCCCTATGACCAGGGCTGGAGGGCCTCTCCTGTGGGAAAGACGATCGCCCGGAACTGGCACATCAAGGAGAAGTTCGTCACCATGTCCGATGCCAAGCTGAACACCATCATCCATTCGGCCCGTGCCATCGATCTTGGGGACTTCTCGACCATCGCTTTGATCAAGGAGATCATGAAGCGAAACCCCCTGCTCCTTGCCGACCTGGCCGGCCTGATGTCCGCGATAAAATAACACCCCCCATTTTTTTCCGGTTGCCCTGTCATGGTCTTTGAAATAGCTTTGACATCGTACACTTTCCTGAAATGTTCTGCGGGGTCGATGAGGCTGGCAAGGGTGCGGTGCTCGGACCCCTGGTAGTGGCCGCCGTTGCCTGCAGGAAGTTAAAAGATCTCGACCCTGTTCCGGTCCAGGACTCAAAGACCCTCTCTCCGGATGAGAGGGAGGAGCTCTACGCGATCATCACCGCCCGCTTCCCGTTCACCACACTCGTGATCGATGCCCGGGACATCGATATTCTCCGCCGTTGTGGGACCATGAACCTGGTCATGGCCAGGGCCCATGCGGCTGCCATCAAAGCTCTCCGGCCAAAGAAGGCCTTTGTCGATGCCTGCGATGTCATCGCCCCCCGCTACGGAAGAACGGTCTCGGCCTGCCTCGATTTCCCCTGCCGGGTGGTGGCAGAGCACCATGCCGATGAGAACCGGCCGGTGGTGTCGGCGGCAAGCATCGTAGCCAAGGTGACCCGGGACAGGCTGGTGCGGGAGCTCTGCCCCGAGTTCGGCGAGATCGGGAGCGGATACCCATCGGACCACCTGACTATCGGGTTCCTCGAGTCCTACATCCTGACCCACAAGCGTCCTCCGTCCTGTGCCCGGGCCTCGTGGCAGACGACCCGCGACCTGATCTACCGGGCCGAGCAGGCGGAGCTCGATCAGTTCTTCAGCCTCTGACAGGACACCTGCTTGCCGGGCTCGTGGGCCGTTCCACGGCTCGGTCATGCTGCCGCCCGCCCGATGCCCTTTTCCCTGTTTCCGGCACAGAAACCTTTTATTCATCATCCTGTCCCGTCCATTCGGTTTATCACTCTTCCCTGCCCATAGCTCCTGAATGGACTGGATCTGGATCCTGCTGCTGGCGGTCATCATCTACCTGGCAGTGGCCTTCATCATCAGGCAGCGGCAGATCTTCTCCGAGCATATCGTCTTTTACGGGCCGATCATGGCCATCCGGACCATGAGAGTGGCATTCTTCGACTGGTTCACCCGTTTCAGAACATTCTTCCGGGTCTACGCCAGCATCGGGGTGGCCATGGTGGTGATCATATCCGTGGGGATGACCCTCCTCCTCTTCTTATCGCTCTCCTACACCTTCGCCGTCCGACCGCCCCCCACCGGGATATATGCCCCCCAGAACATCCTGCTCATTCCCGGGTTAAACGAGTACGTGCCCTCAACCCTTGCCGTCTGGCTGGCCTTCGTGCTGGCCATCGCCATCCATGAGTTCGGCCATGGAGTCCTCTCCCGGGTGGAAAACATACGGGTGAAGGCCATGGGGGCACTGCTGCTGGTCCTCCCCATCGGGTTCTTCGTCGAGCCCGACGAGGAGGAACTCAACGAGGCCCGGGGGATGAAGAAGATACGGATGTTCGGGGCCGGAATAACCAATAACATCGTCTTCGGCTCGGCCTGCTTCGTGATCATGATCCTTCTCATGGGCCCGGTGGTGCCGGTCTCCGGCCCGATCGTCGGGGGTATCTACCAGAACTATTCCGCTGACCAGGCAGGGCTCCCGGCTTTTTCCGTCATCCAGGCCGTCAACGGGGTCCCGGTCCGGACCCCGGCCGAGGTATCCGGTCTCCTGAATGAGACCCACCCTGGCGATCAGCTGGTACTCACCGTCCTTCACGAAGACCAGGTTAAAGACTACACCCTGAACCTCTCGGCATGGCCGGAGGGGAGCCCGGAACGGACCTCGGGTTTCATGGGGATCACCTACTATGACCCGGCCCTGGTCCTTGAGGCCGTCGGCCAGAGCGTCTCGCCGGCAGGCTTCCTCCGGTTCCTGACCGTTCCCTTCGATATCGCCGGTTTTGCAAATCCCCTCCGGGTGCTGGCTTTAGAGACGCAGGCTACGCAGTTCTACATCGCCCCCTTCGCCGGCTTCTGGGGGATCATCCACTTCCTCTTCTGGTCAGGTTGGATAAACATCAGCGTGGGGGTCTTCAACGCCATTCCCATGGTCCCCCTTGACGGCGGCTACATCTTAAAAGAAGGGGTCGACCGTGCCTTCGAGAAGAAAGGGTGGCTGAAGTACGCCCCCTATCTGACCACGTTTGTCTCGGTCCTTATGATCATGATCCTCTGCTCCCTGATCCTGCTTCCCTACCTATTCGCGGCTGCCCCAGGGTTCTAGCCCGCCCCGGCCTTGTCTGGAAGACAAAACAATATCTCATCTCCCGGCAAATCCTTCCTTTACCGAAAGCCTCGTGCGAAGGATCTTTTCCTATGAAACTTGCCTCGTGTAAAAAGGCCTACAGCAGGGACACCCAGAGGGCCGTCCCCCCCGAAGAGACCTTAAAAAGAGTGAAAGCGCTCCTTCCTGCCGCCGGTATAACCCGTGTGGCCGATATAACCAGTCTCGACAGGATCGGCATCCCGGTCTTCTCCAGCATTCGTCCGACCGCAAGGAGGGGAGCTGTCTCGGTGTACAACGGGAAGGGTGCCACTCCGGCAGAGGCCAGGGTCTCGGCCATGATGGAAGGGATCGAACGTTTCTCGGCAGAAATCGCCCGCGAAGACCTTCTGGTGGAGCGCTACTCTGTCCTGTCCGTGTCTGAAAACGTGCTTGACCCGGCGAGCCTCATCCTTCCAAAAAGCGTGGACTGCGACGCCCCCGTCGCCTGGACCCGGGGGGAAGACCTGATCTCGGGCGAAGATATCCTTGTCCCGGCATCGGCCGTGTACCACCCGCTCCCGGTCCTGTATCCCCAGCTCTTCCGGACCACGACCAATGGTCTCGCCTCCGGGAACACCCTGGAGGAGGCGGTCTTCCATGCCCTCATGGAGCTGATCGAGAGGGACGCCTGGTCCCTGGCCGAGGCCTCCCGTGACACCGGTCCCGCACTGACGGAAGTCACCGACGAACTCGCCCTTTCCCTCCTGAAGAAGTTCGGGGATGCAGGGGTCGAGGTGACCCTCAAGGACATCACGAGCGACATCGGGATCCCGACCGTGGCCGCCGTCGCCGATGATGTCCTGTTGAAAGACCCCTCGCTCCTCACCATCGGTATGGGTTCCCATACCAGCGCCAGGATAGCCGTGCTCCGGGCTCTCACAGAGGTTGCCCAGAGCAGGCTGACCCAGATCCACGGCGCCCGGGAAGACACCCCCATGGCCGATGTCCGGAAGAAGATGGGCTACGAGAGGACGAAACGGATGAACCGGTACTGGTTTGAATCGCAGGAGACACGACCGTTTCCAGCCATGCATTCCTTTGACAGCGATGACTTCCTCGATGACATCACCCTGGCCACCGAAAAACTCAGGGATGCCGGCCTCGACCGGATCGTGGCCGTCGACCTGACACGGGAATCGATGGGCGTCCCGGTGGTCCGGGTCATCGTACCCGGGCTCGAGGTCTATGCCATGGACCAGGACCGGGCCGGGCGGAGGTGCGATGCGGCACGACATCGTCGTCTTCCTCGGCCCAAGCCTTGAGAGGGAGGCGGCCGAGGCCGAGCTCGAGGCCCGCATCCTCCCGCCGGCAAAAAGGGGAGACGTCACTTTGGCGGTGGCGTCCGGGGCACGGATCATCACCCTGATCGATGGGGTCTTCTTCCAGGAGAATGCCGTGGGGCACAGGGAGATCCTCGACGCCCTCGCCCAGGGGGTCAGGGTCATCGGATCGTCGAGCATGGGGGCTCTCCGGGCGGCCGAGCTCGACACGCTGGGCATGGAGGGGGTGGGGACGGTCTACGCCCTCTTCCGGGACGGCGTCCTCGTCTCTGACGACGAGGTGGCCCTGGTCTTCGACCCCGCGACCGGCACCGCCCTCTCCGAGCCCCTGATCAACATCCGCTGCACCCTGAAGAGGGCTGTGAAGGAAAAAGTCATCAGCTCTGAGGCGGCAGAAATTGTCCTCGATGCCGCCGCCTCCCTCTATTTTCCGGACCGGTCATGGGAGGAGATCCTCGGGATAGCGGAGTCACGCCTGCCCGCCCCTGTCATCCGTGACCTCCCGGCCTTCGTCAGGAACAGCGCCGTCGACCAGAAACGCGACGACGCCCTGGCGGCTCTCCGCCGGACCCGGGAGCTCGCTGTCGAGTTAGGGCTGATGATAAGTTAACCTGAAAAGTACTCTTGGTCCTTGTATCGCTTCGCTCATACAGCCTGGACCCTCCAGAGACCAATTCTCTGAGAGGAGGCCGCCACATGTACCTCATGCTACCCTGAGGCCGGGTCATACCCGGAGCATCGCGATCTTTGATCCCCGGACGACCCCGACCTCATCGGCAATAGGTTCGCACTTTGCGGCCATGAGGTAGGCGACCGGGGGGAGGCCCTCGTACTCTGAGAGAGACTCGTAGTTGGCCATTCCCTTGGAGATGACCAGGGTACAGTCCCAAAAAGCTCGTTCCAGGTCGGGCGGCATGCAGTCGAGCCGCACCCCGATCTCGCACCCGCACCCCGTGGTGGTGACGGTCTTTGCAAACCGGTCGAGGTGAAGGGCCAGGGCCTCCTCCATGGTGGCATCGTTCAGGATGGGGGACTCCCGGACAGCAACGGTGAGAGAAGAGCCCTGCCGGGCCAGGTGCTCGATAAGGAGCCGGTCAAAGACGATCTCCCCGCAGTTGTCGGTGATGTACACCACGCGATCAAGCCTCTTCTCCATCTCATCCGTATGGTCGATGGTCAGGCCCGCCGAGAATTCCCGGTCGAAATAGGAGAGGAAGTCACCGGTGACCGTATGCCCCTTGACCCCGTAGTCGTAGGTGTTCCCGATAACCGAGGCCAGCACGTAGTCCCGGAAAGAATGGAGCCTCCCTCTCACCCTCCGGCAGACCTCGAGGGCCTCCCGGTTGCCCTGCTCCTTTAACTCCCGGAAGGGATCGCCGCTTCCCAGGAGCTCGTAGGCACGGCGGTGCATGGCGCTCGCGATTTGAGGATGGGAAAGCGTCCCGGTCCGGAGCCGCCCGAGGAGCTCCCCGCAGACCGCCGTTATCTCTTCGGTCTCTTCCCGGCCTGCTCCGCAAAGGCTGCACTCGAACCTGACCCGTGAAAGCAGACAGTCGTAACAGCGGTCATCGAACCTCACGGAATACTCACCGGCGAAAAACGCTCTGAAATGGGGCCACTGCGATTTGAACGCAGGTCAGAAGACCCCCAGTCTCCTAGGATGGCCAGGCTACCCTATGGCCCCGCTCTTATGCTATAGGAGAGGATCGCATATCTAATTTCTCTTCTTCATTCGAAGCGGCGAAAAAAAGGAAGTTTTTTCAGATCTTTTCGATGATGACCCGGACCTTGTCCCCGGCCTGGATGCCGTGGCCCTTGGGTACATCGATGTTGAACCACATACAGGAGGGATCGTCCTGGGTCTTGTCCTGGGCCATCAGGCAGTCCTTCCGGTCATTCACCGTGGCCACAAACTCGATCAGCGATTCGTACTCGGCTATCTTCTGTTTCATGAACCTCAGGCAGTCTTCGAGGTGACCATCCAGGTCGTGCTGTTTGAATAGCTCCACTTGATGATGGCCAGCTCCTGGCAGATCTCCGAGAGGATGGCCATGTTGGTCCCGACTTCCTTGGCGGAGAGCCCCAGCTCTTTGGCGATGTACTTGGACTTGAAGTAGTGCTTCCCTCTTGACAGACCCCCCACCAGGTAGTGGATGATCCTGTGCTGGGTTTCATTGTATCTGTCACGGATATTGACTGATGGCATATGGGTAACACCTCAGCAGTGTGTTATCTAGTTGTTTCATTGAACTATAAAAATCTAGCTGAGTTGACAAGCCTGAAGAAAGCATTTAAATAAGCCCTTTTGCCGATATCTCGTATAACTGCGAAATTCTTTGAAGTAACCGGAAGGGTAGGAGAATGAACTTTCAGAAAAGAAGTGAAGGTCAGAAGCCGGCAGGGACACGGGAGATCTTCTCGATCATACCTTTGAGAACCTCCTCCCGCATCCCTTCCACGAACTTGATGCTGCCGACCACCAGGTGGCCACCGCCGGAAATCCCGCCTCCCGGGATCTCGTCCCGGAGCTCCCTGACCATCTTCGGGATGTTCATCATCACCCCTCGTGATCGCAGGACAGCGAAGTCGGGGCCAAAGCCGATGGTGACTACCGGCGATCCGACATTCTTCCGGCAGAGCCGGTCATGCACCTCTCCCGAGGTCTTCCCGGGCGGGGGGAAGGTGAACTTGTGGGCATGGATCTCGACATCGAGAAGGAAGAGCTCGGCACCGTTTTGCAGTGTCTGCTGCCGGACATGGGGCATGCAGGCGTTCATCTGGTCCTCGATGGCGGCATTGGCACCCTCCACCAGCAGTGCGATGAGCCCCTTGTGCCGCACGGTATTCGCGGTCAGGCCTAAAATGTCCTTCACGATCTCACGACCGTCGTTGAACCTGAGCCAGAACTGTTCGTAGTCGAGGGAGAGTGCGATGTTCTTGCAGTCCTCCTCGGTGTAGGTCTCCCGGACCAGCTCATGGTAGCGTGCCCGCTCCGGGGCCTCGCTCCGGTCTCCGAACCCGGCAATCGCCGGGATGTGCCGGATGTACTGCTCTACCCGGGGATTGATCAGCCGGGCCACCTCGGTCCCGAGCATGCCTGCCGTGATCCCGAAGTCGCCTTCCACATGGTAGGGGTTGACGTGGGCGGCCAGGTACTGGTCCACGATCTCGTCGGGATGGTGGTGGTCGATCACCACCAGGGAGAGGCCGTACACTTTGGCCATCTTCAGGGAAGGCAGGTCTTCTTCTGTCGAACCGTTGTCAGTCAGCAGGATGAGGGGAAGCTTCTGGCCGTAGCGGATATGGTCCTTGAGGGCGAAGTCGAGATCACGGGTGATGTCCTCGATCTCGTAGAAGGGAGCCTTCGAGGGAGCCCGCTTGAAGAGGAAGTAGTCGGCGTCAAAATCTCCACCGGACTCCCGTATGAGGGCAGTCACTGCCTGTTCGATGGCCACCGCCGAGCAGATCCCGTCTGCATCGGCGTGGTGGCGGAGGATGATAGGCTGGGCCGAGAAGACAGCCTTCCTGATGATCCGGGCCGCCTTCCGCATGGCAGGCTGGAGCTTCTGGAGCACAGCACTCTCTACAAGAAGCGGGATATCCTCGGGCTCAGCCCTCTTTTCGAGGGCTGTTTCGATCCTCTCCTTGACCTCCTCTTCTTCTGATCCCGAGAGGATGGACAGGGACTCGACCTCGATCTGGACCTGGTTGTTCCTGAGCATCACCTCGCCGACTATCCTGACGATGTCCTCGAGTTCCGCCTCCGGGTAGGCCCGTACCCCGGCCTCGACAAAGGCCGCGGCGTTCTCGGTCCCGGACTCGTCCACGATGGTGAAGATGGTGGGACCGCTGGTCTGCTTGATCTGGGCGATCTCCCCCTCGATCATGACCGTCTTTCCGACCTTGCCCGAAAGCTCGGCAAGGAGCACCGATGAGGACTTCCGTTCGACCATCTCCACGGTGTAGACCGGGTAGGTCACCTCCTCGAGGTCGATATTCCCGTTCGGCCGGATAGTCCTGACCCTGACAAGGATCGTCTCCCTTTCCTTGTGGGTCGTCTTGACATTGCTCTTATGCACAAGCCCCTTGACCCGGTCGTTCAGCTGAACGAAGGTGCCGAAGTTGGCAAAACCCTGCACCCGGCCGATGTACACCTTCCCCTCTCCGACATCGGAAAGGTCACACCCCGGTCCCATGCGAAATACAGTCACGTCGTCTGGATTATCCATTCATGTCACCACGATTGCTTTTTTAAACCACGCTGATGTTCGTTATTCTTACCGGCGTCTCTGCCTACCATGTGCGCCTGCGGTTCTTATCATCTTATGGAAACCGAACCGGATCGGTCACTCGTCCCGGTAGGCGATCTCCAATTGGTCGAGGTCGGACGGTGCGAGCACCTTTCCGGAAAACGACTTCCCGGCGTCCCGTATGTGCCCGGCGGCCGTGGTGTACCGGGAGCTGATGTGGACCAGCGCCAGCACACGGGCATCGAGCGCCGTGGCCGCCTCCCCGGCCTCGCTGGCGGTGGAATGGAAGACCTCAAGAGCCCTCTCTCTCTCTTCTTCGTCGTAGGTCGCGTCGTGGATGAGGAGGTCGGGGGCCTTTGCGAGCTCCCGGATGCGGTTGTGGACCGGGCGAGTGTCGCCGGTGTATACGATGGACCTTCCCGGCCGTGGCGGGCCCATCACCTGGTCAGGGGTTACATGCACGCTCCCTCCGTCCCGTGCAATGCAGACCGTCTCTCCCCGCTGGAGACGGCCGAAGAGAGGCCCGGGTGGGACTCCCAGGGATACGGCCCGGTCCCGGTCGAAGCGGCCCGGCCGTTCGTCCTCGGCTAGTACGTACCCCACACTCTCCATGCCATGGTCGGTTGCAAAAGCGGTGACCGAATATCCCGGAAACCTGACCGCTTTCCCGTGGCTCATCTGCACCGACAAAAGGGGGAACCGGAGGTTGAAACGGGAGAGGGACCGGATCGCCGAGACAGCTTCGTGCACCCACGAAGGACCATAGATGGGGAGGGGATCTTTCCGTCCGGTGAAGGAGAGGGTCTGGACGAGACCGGCGATCCCCAGGAAATGGTCTGCATGCCAGTGAGTGACGAAGACGGCGTCGACCACAAAACCGGTCCGGGCCCGCATCATCTGCTGCTGGGCTCCTTCTCCGCAGTCGAAGAGGAGGGTGTCGGAGCCCCTCCGGACCATGATGCAGGGCGCGTTCCGGGCCGGCGTGGGAAGGGCCCCGGCCGTCCCGAGGAAGTAGACCTGGAGGGTTTCCCCACTCACGAGCGCCACCCCTTCACCACATCGAGGCTGGACTTTCCTTCCTCAAGCGACCTTCCCTCCACCACCAGCACCCCGGAATAATCTTTCGCGATCCGTGCCCCAACAGAATCCCAGTCGATGGTACCTTTCCCGAGCGCAAGGTGCTCATCGGATACACCGTGGTTGTCATGGACATGGAGGTGGGCGGCTCTCTTCAGGAAGGGGAGGAACTCCGGGACCTTCCCCACGGTGTTTGCATGGCCTATATCGATGGTGATCCCGACCCCCTCGATCCCCTCGACCATGCCCACCAGTTCTTCAGGCATGCGGCAGAGGAACTCCCGAATCCCTATCATGTTCTCGAGGCAGGCAAGCACCGAGTGCTCGCCGGCTGTCCTCCCGATCTCGACCAGGGCCTCCTTCTGCTGTTTCCAGGCGGCAGCAGGCATCATCTTTCCCACTGGCGAGAGATACCCGGGGTGGAGGGTGACCCGGTCCGTCCACCGGGAGGCGACTTCAATGCAGGTGCAGACCTGCCGTATGGACTCCCGCCAGATGGGATGGTTGAGTGTGGAGAGGTTGAGGTCCGCGTACGGGGCATGGACGGTGATCGAGAGACCGGTGCTCCCGATGACCTCCTCGATCCGGGACACGGTTTCAGGGTTGTCGAGACGGTAGGCGCCGTCGGCCACGATCTCCCAGCCCTCGTACCCGGTCTCCTCGATCCCGTACACCCACTCGATTGCCTCCCAGACCCGTGCCGACGACGAGAAGGAGGGGCTGATGCTCACGGCCCCTCCTGGATCTCTTCGAGGAAGGCACGGACCTTTTCTTCGAACTCCTCCACTGTCCCGTCATTGCAGAGCAGGTTGTCTGCCCCGGCGAGGGCCCGCCCGAGCCCCCAGGAGATCTCCCTCCTGTCCCGGAGTACCAGCTCCTCTTCGGTCAACCCGTCGTCTTCTCTCCCCCGTGACGAAAGGCGGGCCAGCCTCGCGGCGAAGGGAGCATCGATGCCGATGAGAATGAAGCCCGGAAATTTCTCCCGGAAGAAGCCGACCTCGGCATCCCCCCGGATGCCGTCGACAACCACCAGCACGGCATCTTCTCGTTCAACAGCCGGCAGGGTGAGCTCGGCGACGGCAGCCATGCCCCGGTCCTTTCTGAGCCGGCTGGCGATCTCGCCGAGGTTCGCATCGGTTCCCGCGAGTCCCTGACGGACAGCCTCCTCCCGGATCACGTCTCCCATCACGATGACCGGGATCGCAAGAGAACGGGCGATCCGGGAGAACTCCCCTTTCCCGCTGCCGGGCATGCCGACGACCCCGATGATCTTCATACCAGCACCTCTCCCCTCTCCCGGGTCCGGATCCGGATCGTCCGTCCCAGTTTTTTTATCCTTCCGGCGAGCTTCAGGAGTTGATCGAACTGAAGCGGGGT
>JAJRBS010000194.1 GCA_028679325.1 Methanoregulaceae archaeon
TCTGGAACTCCGTTATCGGATTCGTTACCATGGAAAAAGTGTCATTGAACCTGGTATAAAATAACATTCCGTTGGCTCAAATTCCCCCGTTGAACTATCCGCCATAACGTGCATATTCTCAAAAGGAAGGCGTCTTTGGCAGGTCTCCTGGCGGGGAGGATTATCCCCTGACCTGGAAAAAAGAAGTATACCCGTCTATCAACTTGAAAAGACGAGGACCGGGGTTCCGGTTGAATTCATGAGGTTCAGCATTCCGTCCTCTGTCACTTCGTAGGACGAGACCGTGCTGAGGAGGGCCAGGTAGGCGGTCTCCTGGTCCATCACGCCCGGATCTCCGCAATACATCCGCGTTGTAGCGAGAGGGCCAATTGAGATCCCATTCGAACCGCTGGTGGTGTATGTTCCGGTGTAAGAGTTGCAACCGGCAGAACCGGAAATGCTTCCATCAGATCCGAAGAGTGCCGTCACATTCGTTGTCTGAATGACGGGAACATTCGAACCGGAACTCTGCCGGTACAGATCCAGGTTCCATGTTATGTTCACGAGTGGCATAGGAGGTACGGGTACCGCTGTTCTCTGGTATGTAAGCAGGGTCTTTCCGGCTACGTCATAGATCGTGAGCATATCGCCGCTGATGGCATATCTGGCTGCTCCCTGGAGATTAGAGAGGTAGATTGTCTCCTGGTCCATGATCCCGGCCGGACTGTTGCACATCATCTTCGACGTTGCCGGCTTCCCGACCTTCAGGTTGGTCTTCTCGACCTGGTACATGGCAACATAGTTGTTGCATCCCGCAGAACCCGAGACGGTCTCTCCATCAGAAAAGGTAGCCGTGATCGTCGTTCCGGGAAGAACAGTCGTGCTCCCTTGCCCGGCAAGACCTGAAACCAGCATCCATGTTCCGGTAATGGGTGGAATTGGTGGAATGGTGGTGGGTATCTGGGTCGTGGGTGATGGTGTCGGGGTTGTTTGCGGCTGGGTCGTGCAGCCGGCAAAGAGCAGCGCAAGGATGACGGCGCTGATGAGTATAATCGACGCTTGAGCTTTCATACGGTTCAACTCACTCTTTATTCCTATAATATCATTTTCTCAAGCTTCTTCTCCTTTCGGATCTCTCCCCTCTGTCCTCCTTGCCTGCATCATGAATCACCCCCGAAAAACAGCAGCCATGCACTATTCCATAAATATTAATATCATGAGGAGGAGTATTAGTCAGCCCATAGCCCCATAAAAGTTTAAGGAAAATCTGGGCCAGGAGGGAAGACGAATGGGATTAGCAGGCAAGGTCGTTGCTGCAAAAGCAGTGAAAGGACGCAGAGACGACAAGAAAGACAAGAAAGAAGCTGAGAAGACCGAGGAAAAGAAATAATCGGTCTCTCAGGGGCCCTGTCATGTGCCCCTTCTCAAGTATTTTACCTTTTTTTGGATTCGTTTCTCATAGAAGCGATTCCTTATCCACGAATGTCAGAGAAGAGGTTTTTTGTAAAAAGAAATGTCAGGGAACCCACTCATAAACGGTGTCCTTTCCCTCGGGAGAACCGCTCTCGCCTTCCCCTTCCGAGATACACACTATCGTGTTCAGGAATTCCAGTTTCTTTGATTCGGTCATGTAGGTGACCGGTCCGACCCAGGCCTGCTTCCCGGCATTCTTCATCCTGCCTGCAAAGGTTGTCCGGTAAACAACCATGTCCCCTTCGGCAGTGGTCAGGATGCCCTGTCCGGTCCCGGTTGAGACACCGCTGCGGTGGAAGGTATCAAGGAAGGTGGTCATTGCCGATCCTTTCAGCCCTTTCGCCGGGCCAAATCCGGTAAACTCCCCCTGGGCAGTCATCTCCATGGTAAAACTCCCCTCCCCGACGTCCTTGATGGTCATCATCATCCCTTTCCATTTTATTTCAAACACTTTCTGTCCGATTGGCATGAACTACCTCCTGTGATCAAAGATTCTCCGGTCCCGTGACCGTTTCAGGTCTCCTTCTCCCGCCCGGAGTATATACCCTGCGGTCAGCCCGGGCTTTCACGGGAGGACCTCTGGCTCTTCCTCATCGTCCCGTGGATCATCTTTCTGCCCGTTATGTCACCCTGCTCTACGAGAGTGCGGGCCCGGAGAGCACCCAGGCGGGCTGACCTCTACAGCCTTCTTTTTCATGACCGGCGAGAGAATCTCGACCCGGCTGAGATGATCGTGCGTGGGATATCGAATATTTTTGTTTTTGACATACCTTCAGCCCCCCTCGAAGAAGATGGAACGTCGGCAACTGAGACTTGCAGGCCCGACCAGGAATGCGCCGTTATCCGAAGATTTATATTACTGGTCTCCCAGTTAACCTTCTGATACTCGCGTGCGTCAGAAACATGCGGGGAGAGTATGATGACGAAACACGGCAAAGTCATGGGCCCGGTGGACTACCTGATGATCCGGTTCCCGGGAAACAAGTTTACCGGAAAGATTGCTCCGGAACTTGTTGACCTGGAAAAGAAAGGTATCATCAGGGTTATCGACCTGGTCATGATCCTGAAGGATGCGAAAGGAAAACTGATGATCCTCGAGGCGAAGAACCTGGAGGGAGAGGCGGGTGCAGCTTACCGGGAACTTGCAAAACGCACCGACGAATGGTTCTCTGAAGGCGACATCGAGGCCCTGGCACTGGGCCTGCCGAACAACACCTCGGCTGGGCTCCTGCTCTTTGAGAATGTCTGGGCGATTAAGTTCAAGGAAGCCCTGCTCGAGGCTGATGCCGAACTGATTGACATGGGACGGATCCCGCCGGAATCGATTGCCAAGGCAGAAAAACATTTGAAAGCACAGGGAGGTGCCTGAACATGAGAGGAAGAGGATTGATGCTCGTCGCGGGCATGAAGATGGGAGAACAGAGAGCCCAGCAGCAGGCCCAGGCGCAGGCCCAGCAGCAGGCAGCGGTCGAACAGGCAAAGAAGGAGGGTGCAGCCCAGGCGAAGGCAGCTCCTGCCGCCGCGGCACCCTCCGGAGGAGTCGATGCCGAGCTCAAGAAACTCGCAGACCTCCACAAACAGGGCATTCTCACGGACGAAGAGTTCGCTGCCGCCAAGAAGAAGCTGCTCGGTATTTAAATCCATCTTTTTTTATAAAATAATCCCTGCATACCCGATTCATTCTTTGGGAAGTTCTGAATCTCCACAGAACCATTCTGCAGGAAATATTATGATTTCCGAAATTTACAGTGAAAGTTAATACAGGTTCAGCGACAGACAGAAGGAATCACTTCGTTCGAGGATTGAAGAATGGCTCCGGACACAGGGAAAACTTTAGTGGCCGTCATGGCTCTGGGAACGTTTGTGGTGGTCCTGGACAACACCATCATGAACGTCT
>JAJRBS010000076.1 GCA_028679325.1 Methanoregulaceae archaeon
CCCGCCGCCCCTGGATCTGTGACGTCGCGCTCCCCATCTGGTCGGTAGGGACGGTGATCTGTATCTTCTGAATCGGCTCGAGCAGGGCATCTCCCGCCAGGAGCATCCCTCCCTTCAGGGCAGCCCGGACGGCCGGAATGACCTGCGCCGGCCCCCGGTGAATGGCATCTTCATGGAGCTTGACATCGACCAGCCGGATCTTGACGTTCTGTACCGGTTCGTCGGCCAAAGGACCTCCTGCCAACGCTTCGTGGATTCCTTCAAGGATGAGCTCCATGGTCTCGTTCAAGTACTGTATGCCTTTGGTCATGTCGAGGAAGATATTGGTGCCTTTGATATCCTTGATACTCTTGGCCTCATCTTTGTCCATGCCGGCGGCCATGAGGACATCTCTTCGCTCGAGGGCAGTCTGGTTCATAGAAACACCGCCTTCCTTTATGAGGTTGACGATCGCTTCGGCAAGGGGCTCAATCTCAAGGTAGAAACGATTGTGGCGGTTTGGCGATTTTCCTTCCACTGGCCCGGCCTTCTGCGTGATAGTCTCCCGGTAGACAACGATCGGTTCGGAGGTAACGATCTCTACGCCTTTGTCCCGCTTGATCCTGCCCGTGATGATCTCCAGGTGAAGCTCTCCCATCCCTGAAATGAGATGCTCACCTGTCTCTTCGTTGATGTTTATCTGAAGGGTAGGGTCTTCCTTAGCAACCTGCCGGAGGACTTCTACCAGCTTTGGCAGGTCCTTCATATTCTTTGCCTCGACTGCAACCGTCATAACAGGCTCACTGTAGTGCTTGAGGGCCTCAAACGGGATCATGTCCTGAAGAGTGGTTACAGTCGATCCGACGACAGCATCCTTGAGTCCGGTTACCGCGGCGATATTTCCGGCAGCCAGATCATCGACTTCTACCCGTGTCGGGCCCATGAAGATACCGACCTGCTGGAGACGGTTGGCTTTCTTGGCTGTGCCCATGATATAGACTTCGGTTCCGCGTTTGAGTCTTCCCGAGAAGAGTCGTCCGGTGGCAACTTCCCCGGCATGCGGGTCAAAGGAGATATCGGTGATCATCAGGGTAGCGGGCCCGGACGGGTCGCAGTTCAGCATAGCCTTGCCTTCCGGAGACTCCGAATTCCCATGCCAGATGACCTTGATGCGCCGTTTCTGGGCATCGAGGGGATTTGGAAGGTGCTTGACCACCATGTCCAGGACAACGTCACAGAGCGGGCTCCTCTTTGCCAGGCTCTTCATGTCACCAGTGCGGCACTTATCATAGACCTCTTTGAAAGAGACCCCGCTCCTCTTCATGAAGGGAACAGAGACACCCCAATTATAAAGTGCGGATCCGAAGGCCACAGTCCCGGCCGTTGCATCGAGTTTCCAACCACTGTTGTAGGCCTGCTCGTTCATCCCCTTGATCAGTTTATTGACCTTGTCAATGACCTTGCCGAGCCGGATCTGCATCTCCATCTCGTCAACCTTGAGCTCGTTGATGAGGCGATCGACCTTGTTTATGAAGAGTATCGGGCGGACACCCTCTTTCAGTGCCTGCCGAAGAACAGTCTCGGTCTGGGGCATTGTTCCCTCAACAGCGTCGACCAGAACGAGTGCTCCGTCGACTGCTCTCATGGCCCGGGTGACGTCCCCTCCGAAATCCACGTGACCGGGAGTGTCTATCATGTTGATGAGATATTCATTCTTCTCATACTCGTGGATCATGGATACGTTGCTTGCATCGATGGTGATACCACGGGCCTGCTCCTCCTCATCTGAATCCATGAAGAGCTGCTTTCCTGCCAGCTCTTCACTGATGATGCCGGCTCCGGCGAGAAGGTTATCTGAGAGTGTGGTTTTCCCGTGGTCAATGTGCGCTACAATGCCGATGTTCCGGATGTGCACCGGATCATTCATCAGCTCCTTTACTCTGTCGATGGATTTCCTGCCTCTGGCCATAACTTCACCACAAAAAAGGATAATTATCGAGCGGACTTGGCGATGCGTTCGCGCTCTTCCTTCTTATTCACAGCATATGCCTTGACGTCGCCCTTTGACGCTGCAATCAGCTCATCGGCAAGACAGGCCGCAACGGGTCTCTTGCTTTTATGAGCGGCTTTTTTGACAGCCTCTGATATGAAGTAGAGGGCCGTATTAACGCGCCGCAGGGGTGCGGTATCAACCGATTTCGGGACATTGATACCTCCATACTTGAGCCTGACCGTCTCTTCGCGGGGACCTGTATTGGTGACAGCCTCGACAAGAACCTGGACGGGATTCTTTTTCGTCTTCTGGAAAACCATCTCGAAGGCGTCCCGGACGATACGAATCGCAAGCTGTTTATTCCCGGTGTTTGTTTCAGACTGCATCAGGCGGTTGATAAGCCGCTCAACAATCAGCATGTTTGCTTTATTGAATTCCTGACGCGTGAATCTTCCCGTCGAATGGGGAACAATAACCGGATTCAGTCCCACATACCGCACCAGGCTCGGATCATTTATCTGGACTTCCGAGAGATCCCAGCGATTGAAGAGAAGTCGTGTTGGAGCCTCAGTCTCTGCCATTTTCTATCACCGCCTCGGTTTCTCCTTCCGGCCAATGACCATCTCATGGAGGCAGACATCGTTTACTTTGGTCACCACGTACCGGACTCCCGGGATATCTCCCATGGAGCGGCCCAGCCTTCCGCCGATACCTTCGATCTCAACTTCATCATGTTCGTCAATGAAGTTGATCGCCCCGTCTCCGACTGCAAAGGCTGTTACCTGTCGTCCGTTCTTGATCAATTGCACCCGGACGCATTTCCTGATTGCCGAGTTGGGCTGTTTTGCCTCTACTCCGATCTTTTCAAGAACGATCCCCCGTGCCTGCGGAGCTCCCTCAAGGGGATCTGACTTGAGATTGACTCCGGAATGACTCCGCACGTATTTTGGATCACTCCATCTGAACTTTTTTGCATCGCGAATAAGTTTCTTCGCAGCGAATTTTCCCTGTCCCATGAAATACCTCAGGTCATTGTGTGTCTTTGACGCTATGGATGACGACCACTTTTTTATATAAATTCGCGCGGAGCGGCTTTATATATTGTGGATTCATCTACCTGTGCCTGTATACGTTATCCCGCATTGATAATAATATTATACATCAATCTTGCGTACCTGTACTGAATGAAATCCAGGATATACAAACGTGCCCATTTCGATGCGAGCCACCGCCTCCTGCATTACCCGGGTAAGTGTGCAAATCTCCATGGGCACCGATGGCTTGTCGAGGTCTGGATTGAAGGAACGGTTGACAGCATATCCGGGATCCTGGTTGATTATAATGAGATTAGAGAAGTGGTTGATCGCCTCGATCACCAGATCATCCTCAATGAGGACGATCCGATGGTTCCCTGTATCAGCCAGTTTCAGGAGGTCATCACCACAAAGGGCGATCCCACGAGTGAACTCCTTACTGTCATCATCAGGGATCGGATCAATGATCTCTGTAGTGAATCCGAGGTCGATGCCCGGGTAAAGCGCATCAGAGTGTGGGAATCCGACACCTGTTACGCGGAGATGTCCCATGATGATCGCTGAGATATTCCGGAGTATTCAGGGAGAAGGAAAGAGCCAGGGTTATCCTTGTACGTTCTTGAGACTTGCCGGGTGCAACCTCAGCTGCAACTGGTGTGATACGACCTATGCCCGGGGGGAGGGAACGGATAAACGTGAGGCTGAGATCATTTCAGAAATCGAAAGCCTGAAAGGAAAACGTATCTGTATCACCGGAGGGGAACCTCTCCTTCAGGGAGAAAAGCTCCTTTCACTGGTAAGGGATCTGAGCGTGATGGGTTACGACATCGAGATAGAAACAAACGGTACCTTCGATTTTCAACAATTCCAGCCATATGCTTCAGTGTGTATGGACATCAAGTGCCCTTCATCCGGGGAAGAGAGTGACTTATCTAACCTTAGTTGCATCGGGAAGAAAGACAGTGTCAGGTTTGTTGTCGGTGATCATGAGGATATCAGATTTGCGGCCTCGGTTATGGAGAGATTTCCGATCAGGGGGGAGATCTTCTTCTCGCCTGTGTATGGTTTTCCACCGTTGGCAGTCGCAGAGTTTCTTGTTGCCCGAGACCTGCCGGCACGTCTGCAACTTCAGATCCACAAGATCATCGGGGTGCCCTGATGATCGCGGTGTGCCTCCTCTCCGGGGGGATGGACTCTTCGACACTGGCTTACCTGGCAAAGGACAGGGGATACCGGTTGATCTGCCTGCACTTCAATTACGGCCAGCGGACAGAGAAAAAAGAACGGAGTTCGGCACGAATGATCGCCGGTCTTGCAGGAGCTGAAGAGCTGGTTGAGATCGATTTATCCTACCTCACCCGCTTTGGTGGAAGCAGCCTGACAGATCATCGGATGCAGATCGACCAGTATTCTGATACAACAGAGGGAATTCCGAACACCTATGTTCCGTTCCGGAACGCAAACCTGCTCTCGATAGCTACCAGTTGTGCCGAGGCTCGGAAAGGGGAGGCGGTGTTCATCGGGGTCCAGTCGCAGGATTACAGCGGGTACCCTGATTGTCGTCCGCAGTTCATTGATGCCTTCCAGGAGCTTGTGAATGTCGGAACCAGGGATGAGACCACTATCCGGATATATGCGCCCTTTCTCTCCATGAACAAGCAGGACATAATCAGGCTCGGGCTTTCTCTGGGCGTCCCGTATGAACATACCTGGTCATGCTACCAGAATGAGGAACTGGCCTGCGGGGTCTGTGGTGCCTGTCACTTCAGACGCTCTGCTTTCGAATCCCTCGGGATGAAGGATCCTTTGCCGTATGAGGAGCGCTAAGCATGGAACTATACCGGGGCAAGAGGCTGACGATCGAACGGAAAACTGTTCACCTCCCGGGTGGAAAAGAAGTAGAACGGGTATTGGTTCATCCGGGTGACGCCGTAGCCGTACTACCGATAAGGGCGGATGACAGCTGCTACCTTCTTCGCCAGTACAGGTTTGCCATAGACGAATACATCTATGAGGCTCCCGCTGGAACCATGGACCCCGGTGAACGCCCCCTGGACACAGCCCGGAGGGAACTGATCGAGGAGACTGGACTTCAGGCAACGACTTTCATCGAGAGGGGGTATATCCATACCACCCCGGGTTTTACCGATGAACGGATCTTCCTCTTCGAGGCTTTTGGACTATCACCGTCCTGCGAGTTTGCAAAAGACGAGGATGAGGTTATCGAAGTGATCAAGATTCCCCTTGCCGATCTCCCGGGAATGGTCCTGGACGGGAGGATCTCCGATGCCAAGACCATCGGACTCATCTTCCGATGTCTTGCTGACGGTATGGCATTTTCCAAAAAAGAGCGCAAATTTTAACCACACGGGGCCGAATAGTTATAAGCTTCAACGTCCGGTGACATCCAGATGGAACAGGCAGCGGAGATGAGTGATGCGCGGCGGCGCTATGAGTTCAAAAAAACACTCGAGAAGCTCCAGGCAAAACAGGGAAGCGGCACCGAGCTGATCTCCCTCTATATTCCGCCGGACAAGCAGATTTACGATGTCACTTCCCAGCTTCGGGATGAGTTCGGCCAGTGCGCCAATATCAAAAGCAAGCAGACAAGGACCAATGTCCAGAGTGCCATCTCATCCATCCTTTCGCGTTTGAAATACTACAAGAACCCTCCGGAGAACGGGATAGCCGTATTCTGCGGCACCATTCAGCTGGGAGGGGACCGGTCGGACCTGGAATGTACAATCATCGAGCCTCCTGAACCACTGAACCTCTATTTGTACCGTTGCAGCTCCAACTTTGAGCTCGAACCCTTAAAGTAGA
>JAJRBS010000171.1 GCA_028679325.1 Methanoregulaceae archaeon
TGGCCACAATGTGTTCCCTCTGTGCGGGAGAGGTCTCTTTCACCGCTTTCCCCGGGACACCCACTACCACTGAGCCGGGCGGGATGCTGGCCTCTTCGGTCACCACCGTCCCGGCACCGAGGATCGTGTCTGATCCTACGACGGCCCCGTTCAGGACGATGGCCCCCATACCCACCAGGACCCGGTCCTCGATCCTGCACCCGTGCAGAATTGCCCCATGACCGACAGAGACATCGTTTCCGACCAGCACCGGGTGCCCGGCGCTGGTATGTACTACGGCATTGTCCTGGACGTTTGACCGGTCTCCTATCCGTACCTTGTCCTTATCGGCCCTGATCACCGCTCCGAACCAGACGCTCACTTCCCTGCCCAGGCTCACGTCCCCGAGAACGGTGGCGTTCTCTGCGATAAAACCAGAGAACTCTCGCCCGCCACCCGTAGTCATAATAGCAAGGAAGGTTACATATGAAGCACGATGAAGGTTATGGTAGGGGGAACATTCGATCCCCTTCACGACGGGCATAAGAGACTGATCTCCCGATCGTTCGAGCTCGCTGGCAGGGACGGGACGGTTATCGTCGGCCTTACCACCGACACCTTCGCAAGCCGGAAGGTTCACCCGGTGAGGGCATACGAGCAGAGGAAAGCCGCCCTCGCCAGCTACATCAGGGAACAGGGTTTTCCTGCCTCGTACAGCATCGAGCCCCTGAAGGACCGGTACGGCACTGCACTTGAGGACGACTTCGATGCCCTGGTGGTGAGCGAAGAGACCCTCCCCATCGCCCACGAGATCAACCAGCTTCGGAAGGAGAAGGGGAAGCAGAAGGTGGACATCCACCAGATCACCTGCGTACTTGCCGACGATGGCCACTGGATCTCGAGCACCCGGATCTACCGCGGGGAGATCGATGTCCACGGGAGGCTTCTCTCATCCGAAGAACAGTGAGGCTTCAACCCCGCGGTTGAATATTGAACCGCAACCATCAAGGGAATATATATAGGAGTCTCTCGTCCCTTCTCTTGATACTCAAAGCATCCTCTTTTTGAGAACGTTCCCTCACCGTTTCGGAAAGCCAAGAGCCATGGCGAGAACAACCCCCCCAATGGCACAAAAGACCGCCAGAGGAGCCTTTGTTGTCGGGACCGGCAGATGCCTTTTTGCATCGTCGCGGTTCTTCCTCGCCTCGACCGAACCGGGATCGAGCCTGAGTGCCTCCTCAGAAGCGGCCAGTGCCTCTTCGTACCTTCCCAGTTGAATCAGGGCCGTCCCCTCGTTCACCCGTGCCTCGGTCAGGCCCGGGTCAAGCGCTGCCGCCTTCTCGGCTGCTGCCAGCCCCCCGCTCGCGTCCCCGATATGGATGAGGGCATAGGCCTTGTTGTTCCAGGCCGAAGCCTCCCCGGGGTCGAGGGCAATGGCCCTGTCAGAGGCATTTATCGCCTCCGGGAACCTTCCTAAAGCGTTCAGAATTCCCCCCCGGGTGGAATGGGCCAGGGTGAAGTTCGGGTTTTCTACAATGGCGAGGTCGACCTCGGAAAGGGCTTCGGTATAGTTTCCGGCCATGGCCAGGTCCACGGCCTGGTTGTAGTGGTTGATAGCCACAAGATTATCGGCCGCTGCCGCCGGTATGGCCAGCAGGCCGAGGAGAAACAGGAGACCCAGTCTCTTATCGGTGGTCATGGTCAGATCAGGTGGCTCGCGATGTCGCGGGTGATCTTCTGGTCGCAGTAGAGACAGTGGAGACCTTCGGGCAGCACCTCGAAACGGGACAAGATGGGCTCGTTCGTGTTCGAGATACAGCCGGGGTTCGGGCATCGTACCACGCCGGTCAGGAGCCGTGGGATCTCGACTCCTTTTTTCTCGAAGACCTCGTAGTTCCGGATGATGTTGATCGATGCCTTGGGGGCGATGAGGGCTATCCGGTCCACCTCCTCCTTCCGGAGTTCACGGTTCACGATCTTCACGATATCCTTCTTCCCCACCTTTCCCGACTTCACATTGGTTGCCACGGAGATCGACTCGGTTGTGGCCCCGGTTATGCCGATGATCTTCAGCACGTTCAGGGCCTCGCCACCGGTTATATGGTCGATCACTGTCCCGTTCTCGATGGGGCTGATGAGAAGCCCATCCCGTGCATCGCGTTTCATCAGGGCATCACCTTCAGCAGCATAGCCATCCGGACCGGGATCCCGTTCCGGGACTGGTCGAAGTACCGGGCCTGCGGGAGCCGATCAACCCGGGGGTCTATCTCGTCCAGCCGGGGAAGGGGGTGGAGCACTACCAGACGCTCCTTTCCCCGGGCCAGGAGTTCGGGAGTGACACGGTAACTCGAGGCCACCTGGAAGTAGGAGGACGAGTCCGGGAAGCGCTCCCTCTGGATACGGGTCACGTACAGCACGTCAAGGTCGGGGATGGCTCTTGAGACGTCTGCATGCTCCCTGACGTCTGTTCCTCCCCGCCGGAGCTCGTCCACGATTGAACCCGGGAGCTCGAGGCCCTTCGGCGAGATGATGTGGAGGGTCGCCCCATAGAGGGAGAGGGCATACGCCAGTGAATGGGCCGTCCTCCCGTAGCGGAGATCGCCGAGCAGGCCGACAGAGATACCTGAAAGAGGCATCGACTGCCGTATGGTGTAGAGGTCAAGAAGGGTCTGGGAAGGGTGCTGCCCGGCCCCGTCCCCGGCATTGATCACCGGGACGGCCGAGAACTCGCTTGCCAGCCGGGCCGCTCCTTCCTTCGGATGGCGCAGCACAATGGCGTCTGCATAGCCGCTGACTACACGGATGGTATCGGCCAGCGTCTCGCCCTTGGACATGGAACTCGCTTCCACGCTGTCGAGCCCGATCGAACATCCACCCAGGCGGGCCATGGCCGCCTCGAAAGACATCCGGGTGCGGGTGCTCGGTTCGAAGAAGAGGAGGGCCAGGATCTTCCCGGAGAGAGCTTTTCCGGGGTGCGGCCCGGCATCGAGTTTCGCTGCCTGGTCAAGGAGTTTGTCGATGGACGGCCGGTCCAGATCGCGTATGGAGATGATATGGTTCATGGATGCCCCGGACTGGCAGGTGAACGGGCCGGCCGGGTCGCCCCGGTACCCGGGCCCTTGCCTGTGTACAGGTAGGAGCTGCACCTTTTTGAGGCTATTGGATGGACGGAGGAAGGGATACGGAACATGTCAGCAGCCGACCAGCCGGACCGCAGAACTCCCCGTGAGGAGAAGGTTCCAGGCCTTGCGCCGGGGATTGTACCGGACGAGGACACCGCGAAGTTCGACCACGGCGGCGTAGGGCACGGACAGGAGCGTCTTGTTCGACCCGGTCACGTGGTAGCGGGGGAGGATAGCGTAGGCCGTCCCGGAAGCATCGCAGAGGAGGAAGACATGGTTCTCCCGGTCGCCGAGGTCTCCGGATATGACGGCTGCGGTAAGGTTGATCCTCTTCCCCGCGTGCTTCCGGAGAGACGAGAGAGGAGGGGAGGGTGAGTGCACCGTGACCGGGGCCGCACCCGCATCTTCCTGCTCCCGGACCAACACCGCGTAACTGAATTTAATATCCGTATTCTCGAACCTGAAGGCCTCCTTCTCTCCGGACAGTGCTCGCATGAGCCGTGTCGGCCGGATGGAGGGCTTTTCAAGGAAACTCCAGCAGGGCCCGGCCCGGCAGCTTCCGGCCCTGAGGAACCGGCAGGGGTCCCGGACGGTAAGACTTTTTCCAGCGGCGGCCCGGACCGTTTCCCTGAGCGAGATCGAGTTGTCCTTGTCGGCGGGCTCGATGAGCGCCATGCATCCGCCGGGGACGAGAAGCCGGGAGAGCGAGGAGATTATCCTGACCTTCTCGGGATTCCCGCCCGGGAGCTCGTTGAGCACGTTCTGCAGCACCACAAGGTCCACAGATGTTGGGAGGAGGATCTCCTCCAACTCGCGGAGGTCCCCCCTGACCGGAGGGTGGATCGCGACTCTTCCGCCGGTGCAGCCGGGCACAAGCCGGTTATAAGCATCGATGAACTCCTCTGATCGTTCGAGAGCAAAGACCTCGGCGGATAGCCCGGGTAGGTCCTGCAGGAGCCCGGAGAGTGCCAGGGGGACGATCCCAGGACCGGCCCCGACATCGAGGACCCTGATGGTATTCTGGACCAGTCCCTGCCGGATGAGCCGCAAGAAGAGGTGGGAGAACTGGAAGTAGGTGACCGGGGACTGGTAGGCGAGATAGGCCAGGACCGCGTACCCCTTCCGGTAACCGATCCTCCGCTCGTCCCCTCCCCGCCAGTACTGGCTCTTCTGCTGCATCACCGAGGCCCGTATCCTCTGGAGGGTGACCGGGTCGTCCCACGTTTTTCCGGTCTTCATGCCGATGTACTCCTCGATGAGCCGCTGGATGCCTTCGGGGAACTCCCCGGCTGTCAGCCGGTTTTCGAGCTTTGAGAGGTCCCGTTCGTCGGTCGTAAAAAGACCTGCCCGGGGTATCCGGTAGATGGTGATCCGATCCCTCTCCCCCCGCCAGCCGAGGCTGAGAAGAGAGAGGGAGGGCAGGAGGGACCGGAGAAGGGCGGGAAGATCTGCGTCCTGATGCAGGGCGTCACGAAAATCACGGAGCGGGAACGACTCCTTTCCTTCCGAAAAATCCGAAAGTTCCTGCAGGAACGGATCCCGGGTCATGGATATGTGGTGGAACACGGGAGGAAAAATATCCTTTGTGCTTTATTAGCGACTGGCGGGAAGAGGAACGATTAAGCCCGGTCCCGTTCACCTCTTCTCCTGATGCCGGAGGACAGGCCGGAAGGCCGGGAACTGATGACCGAAGACCAGGGGTATGCCCTTCTCGAACGGTTCGGGATCCCTGTCCCGCGGTTCATGGTCGCCACCGGGATCGAGGAGGCCTTCAGAGGTGCGGACCGAATCGGGTACCCGGTCGTCCTGAAGGTGGTGTCACCGGATGTCATCCACAAGAGCGATATCGGCGGTGTGGCTGTCCATATCGCCGGGCAGGAAGCGTTGAAGGAGGCGATGACCCGGATGAAGGCCGACCTTGCCCGGAACATGCCGTCGGCGACGATAAAAGGCTTTCTTGTCGAGCAGGAGATGCCTCCCGGTCTTGAGCTCTTTATCGGCGGGAAGACCGATCAGGCCTTTGGAAAGGTCCTCTCATTCGGGCTTGGCGGAACAGCCATCGAAGTGTTCAGGGATATAGCTCTCCGGGTTCTTCCCTTCGGAAGCGAGGGTATAAGGTCCATGATCCGGCAGATCCGCGGATACCCGCTCATCGCCGGCCACCGCGGAAGCCCACCGCTCGACGAGGAAGCGCTGGAAAGAACCATCGAATCGGTGATCAGGCTTTTTTTATCCGATGAACGGGTCGCTGAGTTCGACATCAATCCGGTCGTCCTCTATCCCCGGGGAGCGTGTGCGGTCGACGCCCGGATCTATCGATCGCATGATGTCCCTCCCAGGAACGCGGCCCGTGAAGAGGTTGGCCCGGGGCTCTTTCATCCCCGGTCCATTGCGGTGATCGGTGCCTCCTCTGACCCGAAGAAGATCGGGTATTCGGTCTTTTCCAACCTCCTCCCCTTCCCCGGGCCCCTTTACCCGGTCAATCCCGGCCGGGCCGAGATCCTGGGAAGGCCGGCTTATGCCCGGGTATCAGATATCCCGGGCCCGGTGGATACGGCGGTTATCGCTATCCCGGCCCCGGCGGTTGAGGGAGTGATGGAGGAGCTCGCCGCTCACAAGACACGTCTGGCGATCATCATCTCGTCAGGGTTCAGCGAGACCGGGCGCGAAGGAAGGGAACGGGAGGAGAGGATCCTCGCCATCGCCAGGGCAGCAGGCATCAGGGTCATCGGGCCGAACTGTCTCGGCATCGTCCTCCCGCACGAGGATATCAACACCACCTTCGACCCGGTCACCCCCCTGAAAGGAAACATCGCGTTCATCTCCCAGAGCGGAGCCGTGATTACCACCATTGTTGACTGGAGCGTTCCCGAAGAGATCGGGTTTTCAGCGGTCATCTCTGTCGGGAACCAGATCGACCTCGACTTTATCGACTTCCTGGAGTTTGCCGGAAGCCAGCCTGAGACCCGGGCGATCATCCTGTACATCGAGGAGATAAAGGACGGTCGGGCTTTCCTTGACGCGGTACGGGAGATCACAAAGACAAAGCCAGTCATCGTCCTCAAGTCAGGTTCCTCGGCAATCGGGAAGAGGGCCGCCGCCTCCCACACCGGGTCACTAGCCGGCGACTTCGAGGTTTATCTGTCCGCTTTCCGACAGGCGGGCGCTACCCCGGTCTTCTCGATCCTTGAGACCTTCGACCTTGCCAAGCTGGTGGTGTGGCAGGGGTATCCGGAAGGGAAAAGGGCGGTGGTGATCTCTGCCGCCGGGGGCTTTGCAGTCCTGGCCTCGGACTATGCCGAACGGTACCATGTCGGACTCCCAGCCCTCAGTCCGCGGCTCATGGAGGAGCTTGACCGGTTCCTCCCGCCTATCTGGAACAGGGCAAACCCCATGGACATCATCGGTGACGGGGATGCCGAACGCTACGCCAGGGTCTTTGACACTCTTCTCCGGTTCCAAGACGAGTGGGATATAGCGGTGGTCATCGCTGTACCGTCGGCAGTCATCAATGCCGTCGACCTCGCACGGGAGATGGTGCGTTTTTCACGGAGTACCGAGAAGGTCACCATCGGCTGTTTCATCGGAGGAGACTCCATGAAGGAGGGGATCGGGATCCTCCGCTCCCACCACATCCCCAATTACGATGATATTGACAGCGCCTTCCGGGCACTGGGAAGGAGCATCGCCGGTCATGATAACCGGTGACCAGCGGGGATCTGGCCGAGCCATTGAACCTCCCGGTTCAGACTTCCAACCTTTTCATTCAGGGAAAAAACCACTGTGATAGGCCCAATTTATATGCCAGGCCATGAATTCTTTTTTCGGTGGAGAAGGTCCGGGTACCAGGGTACTTCGCTTAAGAAGGGAACAGGCGGGGCGGGTATCCTGTTCACCCGGAACCGGGCTCCCCCGTAGTGGCAGAGACATTTTGGTCCTGCCGTCCATGCACCAAACATCCAATGCCCACATCCTATCACCGGGGACGGAACCCGGAAGAGACCAAAAGAAGCAAGGGGGTTTTGCACCGGTCTTTTCCGGCCCGTCCCGGCTCCATACATCCGGGCCGGTAACCGGTTAGTAATCCTCGAAGACTTCGTAGTGCCCTGATTCTATTCTCATGGAGTGATAGAGGTCAAGCGCAGCTATCACCTCTTCTATACTCGGGTACCGGTCATTCGGATTCTTCTCGAGACATTTCCTGGTGATATGATCGAGAGGAAAGGCAAAGGGGTTCAGGAGGGAGGGATCATGAGGTTCATCGGAGATGATCCTCGCGCTCACCTGGTTGATGTCCCCTCCGGAGAAAGGCAGTTCTCCGGTGAGAAGCTCGTAGAAGACAACACCGAGCTGGTATATATCGGTCCTCTGGTCTGTCTCTCCAAATTTCCCGGGCGAGATCTGTTCAGGTGCCGCATAGGAGAGGGAGAACCCGGTAATGGTGGGGAGCAGGCATGCTCCCATCACCTTGCTCATTCCCCAGTCTGTGATCTTCGGGACTCCTTCGGGGGTCATCAGGATGTTCTGGGGCTTGATGTCACGGTGGATGATTCCCTGGGAGTGGGCATAGGACAGCCCGGAAGCGATCCCCCTGATGATCCTGGCTGCTTCATCGGGTTGCACCGGTTTCTTCAGGTCGGCGAGCGATCGCCCGATATACTCCATCTCGATGTAGGGGACGGGCAGGATATTTGCCTCCCTTATGGATACGATATTCTCGTGCCTCAGGTCTTCCCATGCTTTTATCTCCTTCATGAAACACTTGCCGGCCGTATCATTGAAATGGACCGGGATCTTGAGCGCCACCTCTTCACCGGTCGCTGCCTTCTCTGCCTTGAAGACCCGGGCGATACCTCCCATACCGATCAGTTGCGGGACGGTGTACCTGTCGCAGAGTTCTTGCGGAAAACTGTCCGGGACCGGGGCCGGCCTCCCTGGGACGATTGTCGCGTCAGGAGGTGGAGTCCCGGTCCCGGTATCACCGTGGGGACTTCCGGTGAATGGCAGCCCTGACAGGCCGAAGGCAAGGAATTCCCACCGGGCAGCAAGTCCGCCTGCCAGCGCTGAGGCGAAGGTGAGGGCGAGGGGGATCCTGACCTCGGGCGGACTCCCGATGAGGGCGAGAGCCGCGGAAAAAGCGCAGACCAGCGAGAAGAAGATGTGCCCGCCGAGTGTCCACCGCAGGGGGTGGGCGAGGAGCGCCCCGGCAAAGAGGACCAGGCTGGATACGATGAGGTAAACCGAGACCGGGAGGATGATGAAAGAGAACGGTGAGATTGGCTGTCCGTCAGCGGCGAGGCTGTTGAAGATGAAGAGCCCGGCAATCAGACCGCCGGCGATGAGGCCGTAGGCCGCGGTCAGGATCCCGCGTTCCCGGGCAGGGATGGTCAGGACCCCGGCCGGCCGGCGGAACAGGTCGATCACCACCAGCACGCTGCAGATACCTCCCATCACCGGGAGGAACGGGAAGCCCGGGAAGTTTCCAAATAGCGGCGGCAACCCGGTTGTATTACCGGGAGGTGTCGTCGGAGCCGTTGTTACCGGGAGTGTCGTTGGCGGCGTGGTGCTGAATGGAGTTGTGGAGGTGGTTGGACGGGATGTCCAGGGCCGGGTGGTAGCCGTGGTTGTGGGGATGGTGGTGCCGGTCGTGGTCTGGCCGGTCGTGATATTGGTGGTTGGTATGGTGGTGGTGACGGTTGTGGTCGGAATGGTGGTCGTAACCGTGGTCTGGCCGGTCGTGATATTGGTGGTTGGTATGGTGGTGGTAACGGTTGTGGTCGGAATGGTGGTCGTCACCGTCGTGGTCGGTTTGGTAGTCGTCGGTTTGGTAGTGGTGACGGTTGTGGTCGGAACGGTCGTCGGAATGGTGGTCGGGACAGTCGTATGAACGGTTGTTGGAACAGTCGTCGGAATGGTAGTGGGGACAGTGGTGGGAACCGTGGTTGGTACGGTTGTCGGAACAGTCGTCGGAATGGTAGTGGGGACAGTGGTGGGAACTGTGGTTGGTACGGTCGTCGGAACAGTTGTCGGAATGGTGGTCGGGACGGTTGTTGGCACCGTTGTGGGAACGGTCGTTGTCGGAGTTACGACGGGGGGAAGGACCACCAGGGGGACAACAGTCTGGCCTCCCTCGTCCACCGTGACATCGATCTGCACCGTCTGGTACCCGGCCAGGACAAACCGCAGGGTATGGAGACCGACACCGACATTCTCGATGGTCAGGCCGCCCTGGTCCGGGATGGTGCCCGAGAACTGATCGTCGAGGTATACCCTGGCGCCCGAGGGGTCCGAATCGACCTGCAGGGAGCCTGTCATCCTGGTGAACCGGGCATAGATCATATGGTCGTCGTGGACAGGGGGGAAGGTGTAGACGGGGATGGCACCGATCGAGGCTCCATCGACGACGACCGAACTTATCCGGAACCCGGTTGCCGGGGTGATGGAGAAGAGTGGGGTTTCGCCTGTCTGGACCGTCACCAGCCCCGAAGGATAGATGGATCCCCCGTACCCTGCACCTGCATTGATGGTGAAGTCCTTGGCTTCGACAGACACCACAAGGAAGATCGAAGTAAAGAGCAGAACGATAAGAATGCCGGAATATCGTATCCCCGTCATGTTTCCCGGTCCTGGTCGCTTTTCAGGAATTTTCAGGCAGGATCACCAGCAGGCGGGCACCCTTCGCCCCTTTTCCGAGCTCAAGGAGGTCTCCGTCATGCAGGACAGCCGGCTGCCGCTTGTAGAGCTCAGTGCTGTTCAGGTAGGATCCCCCGCTGCTCCCCCTGTCCTCGAAGTAGTAGTTTGGCCCCTCCTTCTTGAAGACACCGTGGGGTTTGGTGACGCGGGAGACTGATGAATATTCGGCTGAGAGCACGATGTCGGAGACCGGTTCCTGCCGGGAGGGAGCGAGGGTATCGATCCTTCCGATACGGGTCTCCAGGCTCTCGAGAATGAAGAGTTTCCCGTCATCAGAACCCCCGAGGATGATGACCATGGGATTATTCCCGGCAATCTCGCTATCGACTGCCTCCCGCACCTCCTCGAGTTTCTTCTTCAGTTCTGCATCATTGATATTGATTCGCATATTGGAGAAAATGCCGAGGTTCCTGACCACTGCTTCCATGGCTCCCGGGACGAGCGAGTATTTCCAGACCGGGTGGACCCCCTTTGATGTCTGCTGGCCGAGTCCGACCTCTTTCCTGATAAGGCCCATGGCGATCAGTTTGTCGAGATGTTTCTTGGTGTTCTCGTAGCTCGTGTTGATATCGGATGCTATCATCCGGACATCCTTGGGCTTTTTCTCAAGGATCTTCAGGATCTTCAGCCGCTGGCTGTTGGAGAGCACTTCGAGGTACTCCGAGAGCTCGTTGTAATAGTCGGGGACCTGATCGAGTACAATTGTGTGGGCTTCCTCGCGATGCTCTGCCATAACCGACTGCCTCCGGTTAAGGAAAGTTTGACCTTATGGAACAAAAACATTCTCCGAAAAGCGAGGTCATATAATTGAACCTGCAGGTTAAACACTTAAAATTGATTATTCCGGCTGCCTTTTCTTTCCCGGACCGCGCCGGCCGGGAATTCAGATACTCAAAAGCACGGATCGCCCGGCTGCGTCCTGCAATGGATAGCTCAGATCACATATCTACCGTTCGGAACAAGGTCAGGAAAAAAGGATTTCAGGAGAATGCCGATCCGATGCTGCCGAAATCCGGTGTCATCATCACCAGGACCACGGAAACATCCCCGTGGTGAACGGTTACCGTCCGGCTGCTGCTCCGGTACCCGGGCAGAGTGATGTTCACGGCATGAGTCCCCGGAGGAACCGAAGTGATGAGTTTCGGTGTCATACCTCCGGAGATGTCATCGATGGACAGCGTACAACCGAACGGGACGGTATAGATGAAGAGCGCCCCGTTTGCCGGGTATCGCGTATCTGGTCCCGGGGTAGGAACTGCTGTCGGAGGTTGGGTCTCTGCTGCATCTTCTGACAGTTCGAGATTAAGCTTGGGGGTGACCGACACTCTACCCATCCCGATGTTCACCACCAGGGTCTGAGACAGGTAGCCTTGCCGCGACAGGGTTATTGTCTGCATCCCTGTGGGAACATTCTCAATGACCTCGTTCGACCTCCCCCATTCCTTTCCCTGAATCACGACTGTGGCCGTGGGGTCTGATACAACAAAAACTCCTCCGGTTCCTGCAGGTGAGGGAGAGGGTTCCGGGGTCGGTGTCGGACTGGTCGTGACAGGTGCAGTCGTTGGGACAGTAGTGGGAATCGTGGTCGCTGCAGTTGTCGGGACAGTCGTGGTTGCGGTTGTGGGGATTGTTGTCGGGACTGTTGTGGCAGCCGCTGTCGGGGTTGTCGTTGGGATAGTGGCAGGAATCGTTGTAGGTGCCGTGGTTGGAACGGTAGTGGCAGCGGTGGTCGGAGTTGTCGTGGGTATGGTGGTAGGGACAGTGGTGGCAGCGGTGGTCGGAGTTGTCGTGGGTATGGTGGTAGGGACAGTGGTGGCGTCGGTAGTCGGAGTTGTCGTGGGTATGGTGGTAGGGACAGTGGTGGCAGCGGTGGTCGGAGTTGTTGTGGGTATGGTGGTAGGGACAATGGTGGCAGCGGTGGTGGGGACGGTGGTCACCGGGGGATCCACGGGAGTGAGGACAACCGGGGGAACAACTGTCTGCCCCCCTTCATCTACGGTGACATCGAACTGCACCGTCTGGTACCCTGCCAGAATAAACCGCAGGGTATGGGGGCCGATAGGGATGTCCCCGATAGTCAGGCCGCCCTGGTCAGGGATGGTGTCCGCGAACTGGTCGTCAATGTAGATCCTGGCCCCGGCCGGATCAGATGCAACGTACAGCGATCCGGTCATCCGGACAAACCGGGCATAGATCATGTGGTCGTCACGGACCGGGGCAAAAGTATAGACCGGGACTGATCCCACCGGAGATCCATCGATGACCACCGAACTGATCCGGAATCCCTGGGAAGGGGTTATGGAAAAGAGGGGTGTATCCCCCGATTGCACGGTCACCAGACCCGAAGGCTGGATAGATCCGCCATATCCTGCCCCCGCATTGATCTGGTGGTCCTTCGCCCCGGAAACCGCCGGAAGGAAGCTCGCCACCAGGATGACTGCAAGGAGCAGGGCCCGGAATTGTGTTCCCGGAAAAGGTCCGTTCCGGGGCTTCCCGGGGCTCTGGCGGCCGGACAGGACTCGTAAGTATGCTGTATGCTCGTGGAAAATGGAGAACCCGGCGGGTAGAATTCTCACCAATTTTTTTGGATGCGCTGCCATAGTGTCCAGACTCCCGTTAAGAAAAACAGAGCAATGGGATATAATTTCTGAAGGAGGGATGCAGATCATACAACGTCCAGGTTAGCTGAACGGCCCCCGTACCCTGGCTCCAAACCCTGCAGTTCGGACAACAGCTTGATAAACGAGGAACTCCCGTCTGAGGATGAACTGATGATTCCTTCCCGCCCCGATAGTGACCTGATCCGAAATGCACGGGCGATCCAGGACAGGTTAAGGGCACGATACAGCTGCGGGGTCAGGGGAAGAGAGATATCGGTCAAGATTATCGGCGGGGCGGATGCAGCCTATTCCGGAGACACCGGGATAGGGGTCATCGCTCTCCTCTCCTTCCGGGACCTTGAGCCGATCGGGCACGCCGTTGCGGTCCGGAAAGTCCTTTTCCCTTACGTGCCCGGTCTCTTCGGTTTCCGGGAGGTTCCTCTCTACCTGGCTGCCTGCGAGAAGCTCGGTCTCCTGCCTGACCTCCTCTTCGTGAACGGGCACGGCTTCTCACACCCGCGGCGGTTCGGACTGGCGTGCCACACCGGGTCTCTCCTCGGTATCCCCACCATCGGCATGGCTTCCCGGCTTCTTTGCGGGAGGGCGGCCCTCCCCGGGCCTGAGCAGGGTTCCTCTACCGCCGTCACGGATAATGGTGAGACCATCGGGATGTCGGTCAGGACAAAGGCGGGATCAAAACCTGTCGTGATCTCGGCCGGATACCTGACCGATCTCCCATACGCGGTGGAGATGACCCTCGCCTGCCTGACCGGTAACCGCCTGCCGCAGCCGCTCCATGCCGCGGATAAGCTCTCGCGATGGTACCTCGCTCTGTTGTCGAAGAATGCGTTCTACCCTTGTTATCGTTTTTAAAAACAACGATTTCGATAGATATATTCAGTTCTGTCTCCATTAATCGTGGTTATATCCCCCATTGGAAGCTTGCATGGTGTCCGAACTCGTTGTTATCGCCGGCCTCCTGGTCGTCTTCGCCGCCATCCTCACCGGGCCTTTCCGGGTGCCCGCTGTCGAGCATAACCTCGAGGTCTTCCTGCTCATCGCCGGTATCGTCGCCCTCACCCTGTCCGGGCTGGTCGTTATCCCGGGCGTCGAGACCGGCTGGTCGCTTGAGATAATGGAAGAGGCGCTCACCGCCCCCCTCTATATCACTGATATCTTCGGCATACCCATCGGGATCGTGCAGGTGGTCCTCCTGGTAGGATTGATCCTCTATGTCTGGCATGCTCCGATCCAACGGGGTATCGCAATGATGGTCTCCCACCTGTCGCTGAACATCATGATCTTCTCCCTGATAGTGGTTCTCGGGCTCGTATCGAGCATCATCTCCGCTATCATCGCCTCCATCATCCTAGTAGAGGTTCTCTGTGCCCTCCCCCTCCAGCGGAAGGCGCAGGTGGCTGCCACAGTCGCAGCCTGTTTCTCGATTGGCCTTGGGGCGGTCCTCACCCCCCTCGGTGAACCTCTCTCGACCATCGTCGTCTCGAAGCTTGCCGGACCGCCCCATTTCGCAGACTTCTTCTACCTCTTCGATCTTCTTGCCGTCTATATAATTCCCGGGGTGGTAGCCTTCGGGATTATCGGGGTCGTGATCACCAGAAAGTTCAACGAGGGAGCTGATGCGACGACATGTGAGGTCAGGCGCGAATCGATCCGTGAGGTCCTGCTCCGTGCAGTCAGGGTCTATATCTTCATTGTAGCCCTGGTGCTCCTCGGGGAAGGGTTCAAGCCTCTCATCCTGAACTATGTCATCTACATCCCATCGGAGGGCCTGTACTGGGTAAACACCGTCTCGGCGGTGCTCGACAACGCCACCCTGGCCGCAGCCGAGGTAGGCCCCGCGCTTTCCGATCTCCAGATCAAAGCCGTGCTGATGTCCCTCCTTGTCGCTGGTGGGATGCTCATCCCGGGGAATATCCCAAATATCATCGCAGCAGGAAAACTGAAGATAACCAGCAGGGAATGGGCAGGATTGGGAATTATTCTCGGGATCCCGGCCCTTCTCATCTACTTCGCCGCGGTATTTCTTCCGGTGTACCTGTGAAGGTGCGAGACGTGGTCGTGAGTCATGCCCCGGGTGACTGGGCGAAAAGAACGATATCCCGTATCATCCTTTCAGGAGCTCTGGCCGGCAATGAGCACAGGTCTCTTCGCCCGTTTCGCCACCATGTATGCCGTGCTCCCGAGGACCATCTCCCGGACGCGGCCATGCCCGTGCCTCCCCATGACGATCAACGAGACATCTTCATTCTCGGCTAGATGGATGATCTCATCTGTCGGGCTTCCCAGGTGCACCACAACCTCTGCCTCTTTCCCGGCCCTCTTCAAGCCTTCGGCGATTGCCTCCAGCCGGTGCTGTGCAGTCTCCATCGAGATGTCGATCTCCTCTTTTGTCTCCCCGCGGGTGACGACGTGCAGGAGGATCACCTTCCCCAGACCTTCGAGACCTTCAAGGATCGGCACGACCGCTGAGGCGTGATCTGAAAAATCTGTCGGGAAGAGGATTTTTGAAAATATCCCTGGGCACAATTTCTCATATTTCGGCCCCTTGGGCAACTCCACCACCCGGTTCCGGATGATCAGGACACCTCCCCTGGTCCCCTGCAATACCCCCTTTGAGACACTTCCGAGGAGTACCCTGCTGACGAGCCCTTTTCCCCTGGCGCCGGTGACAATGAGGGAAACCTCCTCCTCTTTTGCTACCCTTACAATGGTCTCTGCAACATCTCCTGTGGTGATGACCTCTACCCGGACCCGTGAGTCGATCCCGGACAGAAGGAGATGTTTCTTCTGATTTTCAAGTTCTTTCTCGGAGTCTTTGATGGCGTTATCAAAAACCCACCCTCTCTTGGAGGGGTGGGTGGCATCGACGACATTGAGAAGGATCACCTCATGTACACCAGGCATTTCGGAGACACATTCCAGACTGGCAGAAGAATAGGGGGAGAGGTCCGTGGCAAACAACACCTTTGAGAACATGCGGCAACCTGATGACATATCTGCATCTCTTGAATTCAAATTTGTCCTCTTTTCCCGGAAAGGAAAAATACAGAGTGAAGATAAAAAATTTCATGATTAATCATTACAAAAATTAAAAGCAGTATTTTTTAAAACAGAGCAATTATTGAGTATATTTTGAGAAAAATCCGTCCTTTACGGGTTTCTGCCATCAATGTTTTTTTATAGGGGGAACGACAATTGTCCAATGCCTGTAAAGGCGGATGGAATTCGGCATGCCAGAGGTCTCGAAGGCGGAAATCGGTCGGCGCTATTACAAGATGCAGAAGGATAAAGGCGTGGAAAAGGCTATGGCCAAAGTGCGACGGAGTATGGGTGCTGACTGGCAGCTCTATACGCATGATGATATCGAGGCCCTCAAGTATATCCTGGGTCAGTCGTGGGTTTACATCGATCGCGATGCCTGGGAGAAGATCTCCTTCTCCCAGATGACCATGACCGACGTTGGTGCTCTTATCACCGCAGGAAAGGACGCTCTCAATAAGAAGGTCAGCGAAGAAACAGCAGTCGAGACAGGTAAAAAGATCCTCTTAGCGTAAAATCAATGCAATTTTTTTCCTGATAGTCGTCAGAAATTACATACATCTAGGTATATTTACTCTATGGTTCCCGCATTTGCCGGGCATATCCGGGCACATTAATTTTCCTGGTAGTCGTCAGAAATACATTCATTCACTCTGTGGTTCCTGCATCTGCCGGGCAAATCTTTAAAATACTTTGATGGTTACGTCCCATGGATGCCGATTCATTCAGGGTCGTGCATGTCAGGATCGTGACCATGAGAACCTATGAGAATACAAAAAACCTCCTCGTCACAATGCGGAACGGAAAAGGACACAGGACAAGGGATATTGAACGACTGGTGGATATCTTCGAGAGAATGAACAGGAGAGGGAAGAGGGACTGACGAAATCTTCTCCTGGTTTTTGCGTTTTCTCTTGAGACCTGGATCACTGGTCGTCCAGCCCTGTCAAGCCCGGGTTCTTCACATTCCGGATGCCCTCGGGTAACGCCCCGGAACCTCATCCCTTCCGCCGTATCTTTCAGGAGACTTTTTTCAATATTTCCTTCGCCCGGCCAACCCCCTCTCCCTCCAGCCGGTCATCTCTCTTGATATCCTTTCCTATCCGGATGAGACCATCGATGTCAGCCCTTGAGAGCCGGGTAAAAGAGCACTGTTCCCAGTCCTGCCGGACCATGAATACCCAGCACTCCCCAAGGATGAATTTGACCATCTCTATGTCGAGTGCCGAGTAAAGTTTCCAGTCCTGCCCAAGGTTCCTCCGGATCTTTTCCATTGCCGATTCCACGGCACGGTCCCTGTGGACCTGGAAGATCCTCCGTCCCCGTTCCTCATCGGTCACTTCAGGCATAGGAACCTGCCGTTTCAGTTTTTTTCTTCTTTCGCTCGATGATCTTTTTCACCTTCTTCAGGCGGTAAAGATCTTCGCGGTCACGTTCATCGATGGTGATCTCGATGTACTTCGCCTGCCTCCGGAGCTCAGGGATGAGAATCTGTTCGAGGGCGTTCACTCTCCTCCGGGTCATCTGGATCTCGTTTCCCACCCTCCGGAGCGCGGTCTCGGTCTCGGCGAGGGAGATGATGAGGTCCAGTTCAGCCTCGAATTTTTCAGCCGTCTCGTCTATCCGGCCGCTGACCCCGAGGATGCTGTATCCGCGTTCAAAGAGACTCTTCACAAACCTCCTCTTCTCGATGATCGGAACCGGCACCCCCATGATATTCTTTCCCTTGATATCAAGGGTTATACCCTGTCTTGTCGCAAAGGAGGCAGATTTGAGGGTCACGGGATCATCGATGGCCATGGCGATCAGGAGGCTGTGCTGGGCGGCATTCGAGAGCTTCTCGAGCTGGTCCCGGGACATCGAGACGGTCTCCATGATATGAAAAAATTCCCGGATGAGGGCGTCCATTTTCTCCCGTAAGAGATCCCGCCCCTGCTCGGCCAGTTTTATCTGGGCATTCTTCTTGATAAGTTCCATCCGGGTGGGATTGATCTGCTCCATTCCTTTACTCCTTGCGGTGGGTGGGGTGATACTTCTGGATATAGTCCCGTTTGATCCTCTTCAATTCATCCTCGGGAAGGGTGGCAAACAGGTGCCATCCGATGTCAAGGGTCTGGCTGATGGTCCGGTTCTCGTCACCCTGGGTGATGAACTGCCTTTCGAAATCATCGGCAAATTTCAGGTACTTCTTATCGAGCTCGGTCAGTGCTTCCTCCCCGACTATGGCGACGAGCCTTCTTAAGTCTCTTCCATAAGCATACGAGGCGTAGAGCTGGTCGGCCACATTGCGGTGATCTTCCCGGGTCTTCCCGGGGCCGATACCCAGATTCATGAGACGTGAGAGGCAGGGGAGGGCGTCGACCGGAGGATCGGCACCGCGACGGAAGAGGTCCCGGGAAAGGACGATCTGTCCTTCCGTGATGTAGCCGGTGAGATCCGGTACCGGGTGGGTGATGTCATCATCAGGCATGGTCAGGATGGGGATCTGTGTGATGGATCCCTTACTTCCCTTGACCCTCCCTGCACGTTCGTAGATGGAGGCCAGGTCGGTGTACATGTATCCCGGATAGCCCCTCCTCCCCGGGACTTCTTCCCGGGCAGTGGAGATCTCACGAAGTGCCTCGCAATAGTTGATCATGTCGGTCAGGATGACCAGCACGTGGAGGTCGTGGGTATATGCCAGGAACTCCGCCGTGGTCAGTGCGACCCGGGGGGTAGCGATCCGCTCGATTGTCGGATCGTCGGCAAGGTTCATGAAGAAGACCACCCGTTCCAGAGCGCCGGTCCTCTCGAAATCCTTCATGAAGAACGAGGCTTCTTTATAGGTGATTCCCATGGCGACAAAGACCACAGCAAACTTCTCCTCCTCACCGAGCACCCGGGCCTGGCGGGCGATCTGGGCCGCCAGCTTGTTGGCCGGGAGCCCGGCACCTGAGAAGATGGGGAGCTTCTGACCCCGTACCAGCGTGTTAAGGCCGTCTATGGTTGACATCCCGGTCTGGATGAAATCCGCCGGAGTGTCCCGGGCGGAAGGATTGATGGGCATACCATGGATGTCAAGGTTCGCCTCTTCCATGATCTCCGGGCCTTTGTCCCGTATCTTGCCCACGCCATCAAAGATACGGCCCAGCATGTCGACAGAGACACGTATTCTCGGAGGCTCCCCCGTAAACCGGACCCGTGTCTTCAGGGTATCGATGCCGCTTGTGCCCTCGTATACCTGGACGACAGCCATATCCTTCGAGATGTCGAGGACCTGCCCTGTCCTCTCATCGCCGTTCGGCGTAACGATCCGGACGACCTCACCGTAGGAGACCCCTTTCACGTTCTGGACAAATATCAGCGGGCCTGAGACATACCCGACGGTCCTGGACTCCTTGGAATACAGCGGTGTTCCGGTCATTCTCCCTCGAGCCCCCTGAGTTCATCGTTGATATGGGAGACCAGCCCCTTGATCTGCTCCACATCGGTAAGTTCTTTCATTCGCCCGATCTCTGCCTTGACGGGGATCTTCAGGATTTTCGTGAGGGGTACACCCCGTCCCATGGCCTGGTTCACACGTTCGTAGAATGCGATGATGACCTTCAGCATCCAGTATTGCTTGTCGAGCGGGCAGAACGAATCGACCTCGTGATAGGCGCTCTGCTGGAGGAAATCCTCGCGTATCATCCGGGTTACCTCAAGGATTGCCTTCTCGCTCTCCGGCAGTGCATCAGGTCCGACAAGCTGCACGATCTCCTGGAGCTCGACCTCCTTCTGGAGGAGGTACATGGTCTGTGCCCGAAGATCCTTCCAATCCGCAAAACCGGTCTTTTCATACCACTCCCTCACCTGCTCAAGGTAGAGTGAATAGCTCTTGATCCAGTTCACGGACGGGAAATGGCGCCGGTAAGCGAGGCTCGTGTCAAGCGCCCAGAAGGTGCCGGTTATCCTGAGGGTATTCTGGGTGATTGGTTCTGAGAAGTCGCCGCCGGGAGGCGAGACAGCGCCGACAACGGTGATAGAACCCAGCCGTTCCCCGGAACCAAGGCAGACGACACGGCCTGCCCTCTCATAGAATGCAGCGAGCCTCGTTGCCAGGTAGGCGGGATAGCCCTCTTCGCCCGGCATCTCCTCGAGCCGCCCGGAAACCTCGCGGAGCGCCTCACCCCAGCGCGAGGTGGAGTCTGCCATCAGGGCAACGTCATAGCCCATATCGCGGTAATATTCTGCCAGAGTGATGCCCGTGTAGATCGACGCCTCGCGGGCAGCGACAGGCATATTGGAGGTGTTTGCGATCAGGATGGTCCTCTGGATAAGGGGAAGGTTGGTCCGGGGATCCAGCAGTTCGGGGAATTCGGTCAGGACATCGGTCATCTCGTTCCCGCGTTCACCGCACCCGATATAGACCACGATCTGGGTATCGGACCACTTGGCAAGGGTCTGTTCGGCAACGGTCTTTCCTGTTCCAAAACCTCCCGGTATCATCGCCGTCCCCCCCTTGGTTACCGGGAAGAGGGTATCAAAGACCCTCTGGCCGGTGGCAAGGAGAGTATCAGGGTCCATCTTCCGGGTATATGGCCTCCCTTTCCGAACAGGCCACGTCTGCATCAGGGAAATTTCTGTACCGTCTTCGAGCCGGGCGATGGTATCATCCACCTTGAACTTCCCTTCGAAGATCTCGCGGATAGTGCCGGAAACGAGCGGGGGGACCATGACCCGGTGCTCGATATGGTACTCGGTAACGGTTCCGATAACATCGCCCCCGGTTACCTGGTCACCTTTCCGGGCCCGGGGGAGAAACTCCCAGGAACGCTCTCTTGAGAGCCCGGGCAGCGAGATGCCCCGCGTGATGAAATTTCCGCTCTTCTCTGCCAGGAGGGGGAGGGGGCGCTGGATGCCATCGTAAATAGACGAGAGGAGACCCGGGCCCAGTTCCACCGACAGGGGAAGCCCGGTGTTTACCACCTTCTCCCCCACCTTCAGGCCTGTGGTATCCTCATAGACCTGGATGACCGCCTGGTCGCCATCGAGCCGGATAATTTCGCCGTTCAGCTCCTGTTCACCAACCTTCACCACATCATACATCTGGGATCCCCGGAGCCTTTCAGAAAGGACCACGGGGCCAGAAATCCTTGAAACAACGCCGCTGATCATGGTTACTACTTCCGAAGCACGATGTTGTACCCGATTGCCCGCCGGAGAAGTTTTTCTATGTAACTGGTCCTGTCGAGCTTCCTTGACCCTGCGGGTATGGGGATGATGATCGGCCGGTATGACTTCTCAATCTTCTCCAGTGTTTTCTCATCGAGGAGCGCCATGTAGTCCTCGTTCATCGCAATAATGCCGGTATCATCCCTGGCAAGCAGGGAGGGCAGCAGCGCTGCTGCCTCACCGGGGTCCGGTATCTCCATGACCTCCACCCCGGCCAGGCGGAATCCCGGCGCTGTGTCAGGGTCAGTGACGATGATGAATTTATACACTGATCAGCGCCTCCCTGAGATCTTTTTCAGGAACCTCGGAGACAAGGCACCGGGCTATGACCCTGATATTGGTCACTTCTGCGTACTTTGCCCACGTGTATGCTATGGCATAGGCGATCGAGAGCGGGTCACCAATGAAGTAGCCAATCCCTTTCCTGACAAGATACCTGTCCAGTTCCTTTTCAAAGGCCGAGATCTTCTGCGCCGAGACATATTCGGGGGGAACCTGCGTCAGGAACTGGTAGCTCGTGTGTTCGAGGTGTTTCAGGGCCCCCTCGAGAGTTCCGCCCTTCATCATGGAGAGGAGGGTGGCCAGGCCAAGTTCACTGCTCCCTTCGAGGAGATACCGTTTTGCATCTTCGCGATCTATCTGGTCCCGGAGCACCCGGAATACGGTCCGGAGATTGCTGATATCGATCTCTGTGATGACCATATCCCTGATGACCCGGTGGTCCTCTGTCTCTCCCCCCTTCAGGGTCGCCAGGGCATACTGGTAGTAATACGTATCGATGGCGTATTCGAGCACCAGCATATCCCGGGTATCGGAATACTCCTTGAAAGCCTTCGTCAGCGGGCGGGAATAGACGATGCCCCAGGTGGCAAGCAGGTCGATGACTGACTTGACATCCGGCTGTTTGACAAGCTCGGTGAGCGCCGCTTCATCAAGCTCCCCGGCCGGGATCGTGCAGTCGAGTATCTCGCCGGGCGTGGCGTGAATTCTCTTCCCCCGGAGGATGGTCTTGATATTCTGGACATCATACCGGTTGAGGGTGATGGCAAGGAGATTCTCCTCTTCTTCTCCGGATGTAAAACTGAGGAGGTTCCTGAATGCCCTGACAAGATCTTTCCGGAGAGCGTACTCAATGCGGGTGACGCCGGAGTACTGGACTCCTGCCCTCTCCAGTTCTTCCCGGTACGGCGTTTTCTCGAGTTCGGTGATGAGAGCGTCAATATCATGCTTGTTGATCAACTGGTCCAGCTGGCGGCGATCGAGAAGGCGGCTCTTCATGGCCCGGATCCGGGAGTTCACGTATGCATATTCCATGTCAGTCACCGAACAGGATAGCAACAATGTCAGGCCTGTAGACTTCTCCGGCCTTCTTCAGGCGGGATTCGATGGTATTGACGATTGTGAAACGCTCGTCACGGGTGTTTGCGCTCAACCCGCCGGCAGAGACCAGGTCGGGTATCACATCATAGTTTAAGGACCTCTCGAGAAGGAGCTCCCTGCAGAGGAGTGAATCCCTCGGATCGATATGCAGAATGACATCTTTCTCTCCGAGTTCAGAGACGACTTCACCGAGCATTCTATTGAATCCTGTCCTGTACCCCGGTTGTTCCCGTATGGCGGCCAGTCTTCTCTCCGCTTCGTCAAGCGCGGCCTGGAAGATCTCGTTTTTCATCTTCAGGATCTCCCGCTGGTTCTCTTTCCGTATGGAAGAGAGGAGCCGGTTCCGCTGAAGCTCGACTTCTGCAACCGCCTTGTCATGGTGACGCTTCCGGATAGACCCGCCCCTGCTCTGGGCCTCCCGGATGATCTCATCTGCTTCGGCCTTTGAGCGTTCCTGGATCTCATGGAGACGTTCCTGGGCGCTCACCTCAACGGAACCGATCAAGTCTTCAAGTGCCATGTCTTCACCAGCACCTTCAGATGCCTCGTCTCAGACGAGCATGATCATGATCATAGTAGCGACGACAAAACCCAGAATGACGAGAGTTTCAGGGATCGCCACCATGATGATCATCAGCCCAAAGAGATCCGGTTTTTCCGCGATCGTCCCTGCTCCCGCCGCACCAATCTTTGACTGTGCAATACCGGTACCAAGCGCTCCAAGCCCGAATGCGATGCCTGCCCCAACGGGGATTCCCCAATCAACCATTCACATCAGTCTCCTGTAAAATTTCGCGCCGCCGGTATGTGCACAGGCGGCACACTCCATTTTGTTCTCCTGCCTTACAGAGGATATCACCTGACGGTTGTAACCGCGGATACCCGGAATGACCCGTTCCTCGCTCATGTCTCAGGATTACATGACTCATTCCCTACCTTTTATCTGGAACTTAATCTCTCTGTCAGTCATCAGGAATTCCCACTGTCTTCTTTCTTGAAGGGGCTGTACAATTTTCCCCCTCCTGCATAGAACTTTGAATCGAATTCCACCAGGTGCAGACGGAGCGAGTGGAGGAACGGGCTGAAAATGGCAAGAACAATGTTCATGGCATGGAGGAGCGCCGCAATCACGAATCCGACGATTGCAACTTCCGCCATCCCTCCCAGGGTGTTCGCGACGAGTGCCAGGATGACTGAGGCCATCCCGATGGCCATGATACGTGCATAGGACAGGATGTTTCCCATCGTGCTGATGATCTCGAAGGTGCCGAAAAATCCTCCTCCGTAAATAAGGAGGGGGAGGGCAAGGACAATCATTATGATTCCGAGGACAATCAGCGATGCGGGGATGACCACTGCCGCAGCACAGATGGCAATGATCAGGCCAGTGATGGCGATCATCATCCCGACCTTCTCACAGATGTGTTTCTTGGCCTTGGCGACATGCCGGTGGCAGCTGATCTCCGAATAGGCATTCAGGACACCGATTCCCAGCCCTAAAAAGACATGGAATATCCCGATTGTTATAGCCAGCAGGAGGAATGGCACAATCGCCTCGACACGATCCCAGGTTATTCCCATGAACGTGACCGGCTCGAGCCACCCCATCTCCTGACCAAGGTTTCCGAAGAATTCACCAAAGATGAACCCGAAGAATATGGCCCAGAGTGCCCCCATAATGACAATGTTTCCCAGGTGCTGGGCCCAATCAACCCCGGCCATTTTCCACTTTATCAGGAGTGCAATACCTATAATGATGAGGCCGTAGGCTATGTCGCCGACCATCAGCCCAAAGAATATCGGTAAGAATATGGCCATCAGCGGGCTCGGGTCAAATTCCGTAGATTTCGCCGGGCTGACGACCTTCATCAGGTATTCAAACGGTTTGACTATCCGGGGATTGTCGTAAAAAGTCGGTGCATTGGCCATCTCTTCCGGTGTGATGGGAATTTCGTTGACCAGCACACGCCCGCCAAAATTGTCCCGGAGCTCGTTCTGGGTATTCTTGAAAAATTTCTTGGGAATCCACCCTATCAGGACAAAGGTATAGTCGGTCTGTCCCAGACGTGAAAAGACGCCGAGTTCTTCATTCCTGTCCTCAAGTATCTGCTTGAGAGCAGTGAGTTCGACGGAGCGTTCGGTTGAGATCTTCACGAGCTCTGTGTTGATACGGGTCATCTCCTGCGTGGCGTCGCTCTTCTTCTGCTCTATCAGGGTGTAAACCTCGGAAAAAGGCTTTCCCAGGTACTCGGGGGGCAGCCGTATCTCGTTGACATTCTGGGTGAAGAGGAAAGAATGAACCTGCTCGGAATACTTCTTATTGAAGATGGTCACCGCTGCAAGCGTCGACTCATCGACATCGGCGGAGATCAGTTCGAACTGTTTCCTGGTGATATCGGTGAGGTTACTCCGGATGACTTCGAGCAGGTCCTTGAATTCCTTCTGGATAAGGAGGACTGTAACCTCAAAGCCTTCCAGGATGGGGAGGGTGCTTTCAAGGGGGCGGATCTTGTCGATGATCTTTTCATACCGAGTCAGGTTCGCAAGCGCCAGCTCAATCTCGCTCTTTGATGATGCAAGGTTCCTGGTGACCGGGTCAAGCTCGGAAATGACGCTGTTTGTCCGGGAGATGAGCTCGGCATGTTCCATAGCCCGGAACTTTTCAAATGCGGCGGCGACCTCCTTCTTTTCCAGGGAGATCTTCGGAAGGGTGAGGAGAATAACTCCGATCTTTCCCAGGGCCGCGGAGATGCTGTCGGCCTCGTCTACACTCATTCTCCGGAGCATAACCCCGCCCACGGTTCCTTCCGCCGTTGCATCCTCTATCTGGACTGTTCCTTTCCGGTAGAGCAGGTCCATGACATTGTGAAGGTCCTCCTGGGGACCTATCACCTGGATCTTCATCATCTTCTGAAGCATAGGCCTCTAGTCCGGAAGCACAAGGCTTACTATCTTCTCAACTGCCCCTGGCAGATTCTTCCCGCCCCGGTCACGAATTGCCGTGATCTCATGCACCCGTTCGGCCCGAAGGCGGTCGGCCTCTGCATTGAGCCTTTTCATTTCGCCCTGAAGATATTCACCGGCTTCCCTTTCTGCCTCCGTCTCTTCTCTGTTCAGAAGGGCAGAAGCCTCCCGGGAAGCCTGGTCGAGCACCTGATCGGCCTTGTTCCTCTCCTGGTCGATCCTGACGCTCATCTCAAGCTCCTTCTCACGGATCTTCTGCAAAAGTGATTTTTCAGTCTCCATGCCAAAATCTCCTGGAACCAACGGAGCAGCTCAAAAAACGAGCCGGCCATATACCAATGATGCAGCTGCTCTCACTCATCGACGTCCTCCATGCACCCGCGAGGGTGTTCTACCTGCGGTTTTTCTGTCTTTTTACAGGTTTCTATTCTCGAAGTCTCTTCATATACACCGCGGATATCAAATTCGCGGGAATCCCTGTTACTGTACTATTCTCCCTCTTCACGGATCTTAACGGGAGCTACAAGCCATGTCTGTTCTTCAGGAGTGAGGAGATCCCATGCGGGGGGGGCTGGGATTCTTTCCGGTCTCCGCACTCCTTTGATGCATTTTCGATGCGCTCCTCGCACCTACGGATAGCCATGAGTTTCAGTCTTTGAATCATTTCGGAGTTTTTCACAGACATAGGGTTGACCACTCTGTCGTCAGGTTGGGATCGCGAGATCCTTCATTTACGAGACGATAAAACTATGCTCGAGGGAAAACGGAGGGAGAATGATGCTTCCCCCCCGGTTTATTTCAGATCGAACCTTTCTCCTCTCAGACCAGACTTTTGAAAGGCCGGTCTGCTGCGTCGATCCGGCTCTGATTGCCGAGGGTAGGATGTCGGAAGAAACAGCTGAGGTATGATATATCCAGGGCGCGGGTCGGACTGGAAAGATGACGAGGATGAGGATTCCAAAGAGACCGATCAAAACATGGAATTTTTTATCCCAGCCTGTTATACCCTACAGTGAAAGGGTTTTTTCATGGTGGAAGATATCAGGGACCTTATCGAAAAAATCAACCAGGACGGGATCAGGGCAGCAGAGGAGAAGGCCCGGGATATCGAGGATGCCGCCCGCCGGAGGGCCGATGACATCATCGCAGCAGCACAGCATGACGCGGAAAATCTGATCTCTGCAGCGAAGGAGAGGATTCGCCGCGAAGACGAGAAGGAGAGAACCCTGCTTGTCCAGGCAGGGAGGGATATGCTCCTCTCTCTCCGCGAGGAGATCAATGCCATGCTGGGACGTATCCTGGTAACAGATATCCGGAAATCCCTGACCCCCGAGGCACTCTCCATGATCCTGGCAGAAGCGGTCAGGAAATCTGGCAATGAGGCGTCCGGGGACATCATTATCTTCCTCTCTCCGGAAGACCGTGAAACTCTCGAGCAGAATTTTATGGCACGACTCAGGGAAGAAACAGGAAAAAAGATAGTCGTCAGGCCTTTGGGAGACATCTCCCGAGGCTTTTCCATCAGTTATGACCGCGGAAAATCCTGCTATGATTTTTCCGACAAGGCCCTGGCAGAGTATATCGGGACATACCTGAAGCCGAGGTTAAACCGGATCCTCGAGGAATCTACTAAGGATTGAGAAGAGGATGGCTGATTTTTACCCTTACCTGGTTGCAAGCTTCCCTATGCTTCACTTCGGCATGAAACCGCCATTTTCGTTTGAACGATTTTTAGGGGAATGCCAGCCTTTTATGCCGGAGAAGGACTTCAAGATCCTGAGCACCCTGCCGCTGCCGGAGGAGTACCAGGAAAGAGAAGAAGAACACCCGCTCGTCCGGCACTGGATCGAATTTGATACGGCCCTGAGAAACGAGCTGGTCCGGACTCGCGCCGCCAGAATCCGGCGGGACCCTGCTGCATATAGCCTTGCCGGAATTTACGGCGATTCCTCCCTCGGCCCGGCAGTCATGGCTGCAGGCACAAACAGCTCTCTCTCCGGTGCAGAAAAGGCCCTCGATGAACTCCGCTGGAAAAAACTCGATGATCTGGCCACGGGCCATTATTTCGACCTGGACTTTCTGATAACTTTTGGTTATAAGCTCATGATCCTCGAGCGCTGGGAGCGGATCCGGACAGCGGATGGGCGGATCCTGCTTGAACAGGTTCTGGCAGGGGGAACTGCGATACAATGACAGAACAACGAAAAGGACGTGTCACGAAGATCAGCGGGAACATGGTTACAGTCGGTTTCGATTCCCCGGTCATGCAGAATGAAGTCGCTTATATCCTGCATGCAGGGGAGCGTCTCAAGGCAGAGATCATCCGGGTGCGCGGCAACCTTGCAGAGATGCAGGTCTACGAAGCGACAGGAGGGTTGAGAATCGGCGAAGAAGTTGAGTTTACCGGGGAGCTCCTTTCCGTTGAGCTTGGCCCGGGAATGCTTGGACAGATCTTTGACGGCCTCCAGAATCCTCTGCCGGAAATCGCCGAGCAATGCGGTTTTTTTCTCAAGCGCGGTGTCTATCTCAATCCACTCTCCGAGAAGGAGCGCTGGGACTTTACCCCTGTCGTTACCCCCGGGAAGAGTGTTTGTGCAGGGGATAAACTCGGGTATGTCAGCGAGAAGATATTCAGGCACTACTGCATGGTCCCCTTCTCCTTCCAGGGACATTTTGAGGTTCAATCGATTGAAGGTAGCGGCAGTTTTTCGGTCCGTGATGTTGTTGCACGGCTGAAGGATCCGGAGGGGAAGGGCCATCCCGTGTACCTGAGCCAGCAGTGGCCGGTTAAAATCCCCATCCAGGCCTATGCCGAGCGGCTGAAACCCGGAGAACCGCTGGTCACACGGATGCGCCTTATCGATTCCCTCTTCCCTGTGGCACGGGGCGGGACATACTGCATTCCGGGTCCTTTCGGGGCGGGAAAAACAGTCCTGCAGCAACTGACCAGCAGGCATGCCGAAGTGGATATCGTGATCATTGCGGCGTGCGGTGAACGTGCCGGCGAAATAGTCGAGACCATCAAGACTTTTCCGGCGATACAGGATCCCCGGACCGGACGCCCGTTAAGCGATCGCACGGTCATCATCTGTAATACCAGTTCCATGCCTGTCGCTGCCCGGGAATCGAGCGTGTACACGGCAGTTACCATTGCCGAATACTACCGCCAGATGGGCCTCAATGTCCTCCTGCTCGCCGACTCCACCTCGCGCTGGGCACAGGCCATGCGGGAGATGTCCGGGAGGCTCGAAGAGATTCCGGGGGAAGAGGCATTCCCGGCCTACCTCGAGTCACGGATTGCCTCCTTCTACGAGAGGGCAGGGGCGGTTCGACTGTATGACGGCTCGACAGGCTCGGTGACTATCGGGGGTGCCGTAAGCCCTGCCGGCGGGAACTTCGAAGAGCCGGTGACCCAGGCGACGCTGAAGGTGGTGGGTGCCTTCCATGGCCTTTCGCGCAGCCGGTCGGATGCCCGGCGTTACCCGGCGATCGACCCGCTGATCAGCTGGAGCAAGTACGATAGTTTCATCGATGGAAAAAAGGTGGAGCGTGGGCACGCACTCCTCCGCAGGGGCTTCGATATTGCGCAGATGATGAAAGTTGTCGGAGAGGAGGGCACCTCGCTTCCCGACTATGTCGATTATCTCAAGGCAGAATTTTTTGATTTCGTGTACCTCCAGCAGAACGCCTTTGACCCGGTTGACGAGGCCACCCCGAAAGAACGGCAGATCTATGTCTATGATTTTATCTATGGTATCATGGAATCCGAATTCACCTTCGAGGACAAGGATACCTCCCTGCATTTCTTCCAGAAGATGCGCCAGCTCTTCAGGGGATGGAACTCCACCCCCTGGGAGAGTCCGGAGTTTTTGGAAAGCGAGAAGGAGATCAGGGAATTTCTGGCCGGGCGCCTGGTGAAAGGGTAACATGCAGAGATACTACATGAACATCAGCCAGATTATCGGGGACGTCATCACCGTGGAGGCCGATAATGTTGGCAACAATGAACTCGCACAGGTGGTCACCGGACGGGGAACGTCCCTGGCGCAGGTCATCCGCCTGGACGGAAAGAAGGTATATTTACAGGTATTTGCCGGAAGCCGTGGCATTTCTACCGGCGACAGGGTGCGGTTCCTCGGCCACCCTATGCAGATAGCGACCGGGGAGAAGCTCCTCGGCCGCATCTTTAATGGAAGCGGCAAGCCCCTGGACAACGGGCCGGAGTTTTCGGAAAATCTGGTTGATATCGGGGGACCTCCGGTAAACCCGGTCAGGCGCGTCATCCCGGATAAGATGATCCGGACCGGCATTCCCCTGATCGATGTATTCAATTCCCTGGTCGAATCCCAGAAGCTCCCTATCTTTTCCATAGCCGGCGAGCCCTACAATGAACTGCTGGCAAGGATCGCCACTCAGGCCGAGGTCGATATCATCATTCTCGGCGGCATGGGTCTGAAGTACGATGACTACCTTTTCTTCAGGGACACCCTCGAGGAGCACGGCGCTTTATCCCGTTCGATCGTTTTCATGCACACCGCTGCCGACCCTGTCGTGGAATGCCTGCTTGTCCCGGATATCAGCCTGGCGGTCGCCGAAAATTTTGCGCTTGAGGGAAAAAGAGTGCTCGTCCTGCTGACGGACATGAGCAATTTCTGCGACGCGCAAAAGGAGATTGCCATCACCATGCAGCAGATCCCTTCAAACAGGGGCTACCCCGGGGACCTTTACAGCATGCTGGCGGCCCGCTATGAAAAGGCCGTCGATTTCGAATCGGCGGGCTCGATCACCATCCTCGCGGTAACGACCATGCCGGGAGACGACGTGACCCACCCGATTCCCGACAACACCGGGTATATCACCGAGGGGCAGTTCTACCTCAAGAACGGAGTCATCGAACCGTTCGGTTCCCTGAGCCGCTTAAAGCAACTGGTCAACGGAAAAACCCGCGGTGATCACCGGATCATCATGGACACCATGATACAGCTCTTCGCCGACTACCGGGAGACACAGGAGAAACAGGCCATGGGATTTCAGATGAGTGCATGGGACGGAAAACTTCTCCGCTACGGGAGGCTTTTTGAAGAACGGATGATGTCCCTTTCCGTGAACATTCCCCTGGAAAAAGCACTGGATCGGGGCTGGGAGATCCTGAAGGAGTGTTTCTCTCCCGAAGAGACAGGGATCAGCAGATCCATGATCGATGAATACTGGCAAAAGCAGCTATGAAAATACGACTGACTCAGGGTGAACTCAAGAGACAGAGGGATTCCCTCCGGCAGTACGAGAGGTACCTGCCCACCCTCCAGCTGAAGAAGCAGCAGTTGCAACTCGAGATCCTCCACCAGCAGCGGTCCCGGACCGAGAGGGAGAATTCTCTTGCAGCGTGGGAGGAAACGGCAAAGGAATGGCTGGGCCTTCTCATCGAAGCTCCGGAGATCGGGCAATGGATTGTTCCTGAGAGTATCATCGCTACCAGGAAGAACATCGCCGGTGTCGACGTGCCGGTCTTTATCCGTGTGGATTTTGTACCGGCAGAGTATGACCTGTTCACAACCCCTCTCTGGGTGGATACAGCTCTTGAGAGGCTGAAAGAGCGGGTGTCGCTGGGGGAAGAGCTGAGTATCCTCGAACAGGGAATAAACATTCTCAGGCATGAGCTTCGCATAACGACCCAGCGCGTCAACCTGTTTGAGAAGATCAAGATCCCCGAGGCAAAGGAAGCAATACGGGTCATAAAGATAGCCATGGGTGACAGGATGACCAGTGCTGTCGGCCGGAGCAAGATCGCAAAAAACAAGGTCGAAGAAGATCATCGGGAGGTGGCTGTGTAAATGATCGTCCCCATGAAGAAAGCCACCATCCTGTGCGAGACAAAGGATGCGGAAGCTACCGTACGACATCTGCGTAGCATGGGGGTCATCCACGTCCAACACGAGAACCCGCCCGAGGGCAAGGATATCTCTGACCTCCGGGCCAGTTCCGCTCTCATCGACTCGACTGTAGAGGTTCTGAACCAGGTGGATGCATCAAAGAGAGATCTTCAGCCGCAGGTGAAGATCAGTGGCGACTGGACGGCAGTTGCTGCCAGAATCATCGAGCTCGGCAGACGCAGGGAACAACTGGAGTCCTTGTCCGAAGACCTGACCGGTCAGATCAAGGAGTGGGAGCGCTGGGGTGATGTCGATCTTGGCCAGGTTCAGCACCTGGGGGAGAACGGGGTTTACCTGAAGCTGTGTCAGGTCCCGGTCAAGGAAACCGGGAAATTTCCCGATGACATGGTCGTAAAAAAACTTTTCACCGAGGGTAACACCGATTCCTGCGTAGTGATATCGCTCCGGCAGTTTGAATGCCCTTTCACCGAGATACTTCCGCCGAAACAGACTGTCTCTTCGCTCAAGGAACAGCTCGCCAGCACTGCTGAGATGATCGAGGCCGCAGACCGCGAGATCGTAACATCTGCCCGGTTTCGTGATGACCTTCTGCGAATGAAGGGAGAACTTGAGAAAGAGATCGAATTTCAGCAGGTCATGCACGGCATGGGGAAGCAGGGCCCTGTCGTTTACGTCACGGGATACTTCCCTTCCGATGGCGAAGAGCATCTGGTTTCCGAGGCCAGAAAACAGAAATGGGGGATCATGGTGACCGAACCCCCGCCCGAGGAAAATGTGCCGACGCTGCTCCGGAATCCCTCATGGGTCAACCTCATCAAGCCCGTGCTCGGGCTTCTCGGGCTCACTCCCGGCTACCATGAACTTGACATCAGCCTGCCGTTTCTGATCTTCTTCTGCATCTTTTTTGGCATCCTCATCGGTGATGCCGGTTATGGACTGGTCTATATCCTTCTCACGCTTCTGATAACGATCTGGTTGTACAGAACCATGAAACTGAATGCGGAGATGAAAACGATGGTTTCGCTTTTTTATCTCCTCGGTTCTTGTGCAGTTATATGGGGCCTCCTGACCGGGACGTTCTTCGGCCAGGGATTGCTGCAGCCCCTTGTCCCGCAGCTGACCGATCCCAGAACGGTGGAGACATTCTGCTTCTTTCTGGGAGCGCTACATTTGTCCATAGCCCATACCTGGCGGGCTGTCCTGAAGTATCCGTCCCTGACAGCCCTTGCTGACGTCGGTTATATCTGCATTCTCTGGACCGCGTTCTTCCTGGCCCAGACCCTTGTCCTCGGAGAACCGTTTCCAGCATTTGGGATATGGCTGGTTGTGACAGGGATCATGCTCGTGATATTATTTACCAACCCGCAGCGACGGGTGCTCAGGGGCATCGGTGAAGGTGTGGGGACGATGGCATTGAGTTTCATGAACAATATTACCGACGTGATCTCGTATGTTCGCCTCTTTGCCGTCGGTCTTGCAGGCCTTGCCATCGCAGAGACGACAAATACACTGGCATCCGGGATTGGTACGGGCATCATCGCGCTGGCGGCAGGTTTCGTAATTCTTATCATCGGCCATGGCTTAAACATCATTTTAGGAATAATATCCGTACTCGTGCATGGCGTCAGGCTGAACGTCCTGGAATTTTCAGGGCATGCGAACGTCACCTGGAGTGGGTCTGCATTCGAACCGTTCAAAGAATAGACAGGAAAATTTCGTCGAGGAGATAAAAGGAGAATAGCATGGATCCCGTCATGATGCAGTTTCAGGATCTGGGAATGGGTCTGGTGCTTGGCCTGTCGGCCGCCGGATCGGCTGCTGGAGCAGGAGTTGCCGGGATGGCAGCGATTGGGGCATGGAAGAAGAAGTTCAGCCAGAATAAACCGGCATCGTTCATGCTCCTTGCTTTTGTCGGTGCACCTCTCACCCAAACGATCTATGGCATGATCGTCATGAACAGGATGTATGAGATTACCGTTCAGGGACCGGCTCTCTGGGGTATTGGTGCTTTTTGCGGCTTTGCCATCGGGCTCTCCGCATACTTCCAGGGTAAATGTGCTGCCTGTGCCTGCGATGCGATGGAAGAGACGGGGAAGGGATTTGGAAACTACATGATCATCCTGGGTATGACCGAGACCGTTGCCCTGCTGGTGATGGCTTTTACCCTGGGAATCCTTGGCAGGTTCGGGTAGGGACAGATCCGCCTGGCCGGGGCAGGCTCTATCGGTTCCACCCCCGGTTTTGTCTGAAAATCTGAAGGGATCCCCTTATTCATTCAGGTTTACGAATGATAATAACCGGGCGCATGGCGGTTGTCGCCACCATCTGTGCCGTGCTTCCGACCAGAAGTTCACGGAACCAGCCTTTGCCATGGGAACTCATCCAGATAACCGATACGTCCTCCTGATCGGCAATCCTCGCGATCTCGGAAGCCGGGTTCCCCGTGGAGACGAGGGTCCTCGCTTTAAAGCCCTTTGCTGAAAGGTTGTCCCGTATCTCTTCGATCCGGGCTCTGGCCTTTTCGACAGACTCGCGGATCTCATCATCAGACTCACCCCGGGAGACGACATGCATGAGGATGATATCGCCCATTCCCTTCGTCCTGACCAGGAGATCCACTGCGCTGTCCGAGTAAGCGGAAAAGTCGACAGGGCAGAGAACCCGGTAAAGGATCATGGGGCAGAACTTCTCAAGGGTCCTTTCTCCCAACTCCTCGATTATTTTGTGCCGCATGAAAAGGACGCTTGTTTTACTGCGGTGAAGAACTGCCGTGGATACACTGCCAAGAAGTACTCCCCCGACCAGGCTTTTTCCCCGTGCGCCGAGAACGATCAGGGAAACGCCACTCTCCTCCGCTGTTCTGATGATTGCCCCGGCTGTGTCCGAAGAGGTCGTAACGGCAGTCGTTACCCTGAAATCCTGGCTGAGGCTTTCCAGGTACCTCCTCTCTTCCTTGAGCAGACCCTCCCCGTTTCCGAAGAATGCTTCTCCAATCTCCCCTCCGCCCCGGGGGGATCTCGCTGCTTCGATGACATGGAAGATGATGACCTCGCGGACGCCGGGGAAACCGGCAACGCAGTCGAGCGTCTTCCTGGCGTATTCTGAGAAATCGGTGGGGAACAGAATCTTCTCAAACATGTGTAACTCCCTGGGAAATATCCCGGACCCGGCCGCATCAGGCGGTATCGGGGCAGCAGACAATAGATATTATCTGCGATATTTAATGATATCCTGTTTTCCTGTCGCCTGTGAAACTTTTATTTCGTTCCGTGCTAACATGTAGCATAATTTATGGGAGTTGTCCCTGGTGCTCGAACTGAATAATGTGACCAAGAAATTCGGTGGCCTTGTCGCGGTCAACGGCGTCAGCCTGAAGGTCAGGGAACAGGAGATCCTCGGGCTGGTCGGACCGAACGGGGCTGGAAAAACAACCCTTTTCAACCTCATATCGGGGATCTATCGCCCTGACAAAGGATCGATCGAGTACCAGGGCCAGGATATATCGAAGCTCCCGATGGACAAGATCTGCAGGCTGGGTATCGCCAAGACCTTCCAGCACACCCACTCCTTCCCCGGGATGACCGCCCGGGAGAGCGTCATGCTCGGGTCCCTGTTTGGTAACGGCCACCACACCACGATGGCAGAGGCGGCCTCGGAGGCATCCGGAATCCTGGCGCGGGTAGGATTTCCGAGTGAGAAGACCGATAAGCCCCTCTCCAGCCTGAACGTGATTGAACTCCGGAGGACCCAGCTGGCCCGGGCTCTTGCCTCCCGGCCAAAGGTCCTCCTTCTTGACGAACTGATGACCGGGCTCAACCCGAGCGAGGGGGCAGAGGCCATGGACCTGATCCGCGGCCTTCGCGACGACGGGATAACCATTGTCATCATCGAGCATGTCATGCGGGTCATCCTCGGGGTCTCGGATCGTGTGGTGGTCCTCGACAGGGGCGAGAAGATAGCAGACGGGAAGCCTGAAGACGTGGTGAGGGACCAGAAGGTCATCGACTCCTACCTTGGCGAAAGGTACGCATGCTGACCGACAAGCCCCCCCTCCTTGATGTCAGCCGGCTGAACGTCTTTTATGCGAACCTCCAGGTGCTCTGGGACGTCTCTTTCTTTGTGAATGAGGGCGAGATAGTCACCCTGCTCGGAGCGAACGGGGCCGGGAAGACCACGCTTGTCCAAAGCATCTTCGGCCTTCTCCGGGAACGCCGGGGCACGGTCCGGTTCCGCGGAGAGGAGATATCGCAGCTTCCTGCCTACGATGTGGTCAAGAAGGGACTCGCCCTCGTGCCTGAAAAAAGGGAACTCTTCCCGAAGATGACCGTACGGGAGAACCTGGAACTCGGCAGTTTTGCGAAGGTAGGGGGTGAGGCTGACTTCGAACGCGTCCTCTCCCTCTTCCCGGTCCTCGAAGAGCGGAAGGGCCAGCAGGCCGGCACCCTCTCCGGAGGTGAGCAGCAGATGCTGGCCATAGCCCGGGCTCTTATGGCGAATCCCTCCCTGATCGTGCTCGATGAGCCCTCCCTCGGGCTTTCCCCGCTCTTTGTCACTACAGTACTCGACACCATGAAGAAGCTTAACAAGGATGGCCTCTCCATCCTCCTTGTCGAGCAGAACGTCCAGCATGCCCTGGAGATCTCTGACCGGGGCTATATCCTCGAGAACGGCCGTGTCATACGGGAGGCCCCGGCAGCTGAACTGCTGTGCGACGACCAGGTCCGGGCCGCCTATCTCGGGCTATAAAAAAAGTTTTTATTTCTTCCTCTTATCCCTGTATTCCCTGATCCTATCCGGAAGAGAGATCAGTCCCTTCGGCAGGAAGATGATGATCAGGATGAGCAGAAGCCCGATGATGATGAACCTGCCATAGGTCAGGCCGAAGGTCTGGAGCCCGTCCCATACGATGGTGATGGCAATGGTCCCGACAACCGGGCCGGAGAGGGTCATCAGACCTCCCGATATCGAGTAGATGATCGGCCAGAACGAGATATCGACCCCGAAAATCTCGGGGGTAATATACCCGAGGTGATGCACCTCAAGCGCACCGGCCACGCCCGAGAAATAAGCGCTCACCAGGAAGGCGAAGAGGCGGTACTTCACGGGGTTAATGCCTGCAGCTCTGGCCTCGAGCTCGTTCTCCCTGATGGCCGCGAAAGCAAGCCCGGTCTTTGAGCGGAGGATGAGCCAGAATATGACGATTACCATGACCCCGATAACCAGGATGGCATAGTATTCGATCAGGAGGTTAGTCCCTCCTCCTCCCGGCATAAGGCGGGCAGCGGCGATCCCGTCCCACCCGCCGGTGATGCCCGAGAACTGACGGCTTACGACCAGGGTCTGGATGATGATGGCAAAGCCGAAGGTGACCATGGCAAGGAACCACTCCTTCAGCCGGACACAGATGGCTCCTATGAAGAGGCCGGCAAGGGCTGCGGCACCGGCCCCGATGAACACCGCCGCAAATGGCGGCAGGCTCAGCCAGCTGGCGATAAGGGCCGAGCCATATCCCCCGAGGCCGAAGAAGGCGGCGTGACCGAGCGATCCCTGGCCGGTATAGGTGAGGAAGTTCCATGCCGAGGAGTAGATGATGAAGATCAGCATGAGGATGAGGACCGTCAACAGATAGGGGTTCAGCCCGACGATCAACGGGACAAGGCCGGCAACAATAAGCATCAACACGAGACCATAGTCCCGCACCTTTGGGGACATCAGGAACTCCTTCATTCTGCCGACTCCCCGAACAGCCCGGTAGGCTTGAAGATGAGCACAACGATCAGGATCAGGAAAGATATGGCGTCCTTCCATGCCCCGCCGATAGTGAAGATGGCGAAGTTCTCTGCCAGCCCGAGGATGATCCCTCCGACGATCGCTCCCGGGATGCTCCCGAGGCCGCCGATGATGATGATGGCGAAGGCCTTGACCGCCGGGATCGAGCCCATATAGGGGGTGAAGACCTGTCCGCTCACCACCCAGAGGGTCCCCGCTGCCCCGGCCAGGCCGGCACCGATCCCGAAACTGATCATGTCCATCTTCTCGACGTTAATCCCCATGAGCATGGCCCCTTTCCGGTTCTGGCTCGTGGCCCGCATGGCTTTTCCAAGGCGCGTCTTCCGGAGAAAGAGGTACAGGCCGATAAGGATGAGGATAGTGGTGATGATAATGATCAGGTAGTCCAGCGGGAGGTTGACACCGAAGACAGAGATGGTGATGGACTCGAAGGGGCTGTGGATGATCCGGTACTCGTCTGTCCATATCACTGCGGCAGCGTTCTGGATGAGGTAGATCAGGCCGATCGAGATGAATATCTCGTTCAATTTACCTGTCCCGAGGATTGGCCTGAAACAGAGCCTCTCGATGGTCACGCCGATGAGAATAAGGATCGGTACGGAGGCGACGAGGAGGACATAGGGGTTGAACCCCGATATGGCATAGAAGGTGAAGGTGACGTAGGCCCCGAGCATCAGGAACTCGCCGTGGGCGAAGTTCACCACCTTCATGACTCCGAAGATGAGGTTTAAGCCGATAGCCAGGAGGATGTAAATGCACCCGGCGTAGAGACCCCAGATTCCCACCTGGAGTACGATGTCGAGTCCTCCCGTCATGCTTAAGAATCTACCTCAACCGATAAAAGAATGGATGTTCTATTCCTGACCGGGCTTAAACCAGTCGGGAATGACAAAATCTGTTTCCTTCAGTTTTGCCGGCCAGACAATGACCGGCCGGGTTTCCTTGGCCGTCTCGTTCCAGATGAGCTGTTCCATGTACAGGTCGAACTTGCTCTCCCGGAAGTCGGGGGTGAAGGAGATGGTCTCGTTCTTCATGGCCTCGACCATCTGGGGCATGGTAGTGCCGCCGATGGCTTCGTTAACCCTGGTCTTATTGAGCGAGCCAGCATCCTCGACAGCATTGGCCCCGATATAGACCGCTTCGTAGGTCGCGGCACCCATCATACCCGGGAAGCCTCCCCACTTCTTGTCGAAATCGCTCATGAACTTGTTTACCGACTGCTCGATCGGTCCGCTGGGGACGGCGTACGGGCTGAACCTGCTCTGGATGATGGAATATTCGCCGTACCTGCCTATTCCGCTGTAATAATCGGGGTCATCGTTGCACTCGACGGCGATGAAGATCTTGTCCAGGCCCACGTCGCGGCGTGCCTGGGTCACGAGCGCGGTCTGTTCATTCAGGAAGGCCGCAACGTAGACGACATCGGGATCGGCATTCTTGACCGAGGTGAGAACGGTTCTGAAGTCGCTCTCTCCCATCTTGAAGGCGTCCTCGGAGATCACGTTAATGTTGAGGTTCGAGGCCGCAATGGTCTTCTTGATGGCATCGAGTTGTCCCTTCCCGTAGGGGCTGTCCTGGTAGATGACCGAGAGCCTGAGAGGGCGGTCGGAAGGGAACCCGAATTTGGCGTTGATGGCCGGGCGGATGGTGTCATCGATGAAGAGGGTGGTCTGCCCGCCGGAATCGTCCGTGGTCGGGGCATGGTGGAAGACGGTATCTGTTTTAACATCGGTCCTGTGTGTGATGATAGGGCTCGAGGCACCGGAGACGATATACGGCACGCTGTAATCCGCAACAGTGGACTCGTGGGCCGATACCACGGCGCTTGAGAACCCTCCCACCAGGAGATCGACATTGTCCTGGGTGATCAGCTTCGAGACAGCCTTCTGGCCTCCCTCGCGGGTGGATTCATCGTCACCCTGGACAAGTTCTATGGTAACGTTCTTCCCGAGTTCCTTGACATAGACTCCTCCGGCAGCGTTAATCTCATCGGCGGCGAGAACCGCTGACTGCCAGACATCCTTGCCGGTGGTGCTGGCTGGCCCTGTCATGGACGCTACCACCCCTATCTTCAGCTTCTGGGGTGAGCCCACAGCTGCCTGATTTTCTGTGCACCCGGCGAACAATACGAGTCCGATAAAGAGGACCGCTAGGATAACAAATACCCGCTTCATGCTACTCCTGCCAAGTATGCTATGTTATAGCATGACAAAATTGGAGAGCGAGAGACATAAAGATTGTTATTTGACTGATGACAGGAGGAATTCATAATTTGAGGCCGTATAGCCATAATGGGAAAGCCGGTGACCGGGCGGTAGGGACAGTTGCCATCTGGCTGGATTCATGACCGATCCGCGCGTTTGGTGTCCAGCTGGCTAATGACAGGATATAATTACAAAGAAAATGGTTAATAATTTATACATGTTCTCCTTATTGGAATAAGCCTCAGAAGGAACAGAGCTGGGCATACCTGCGGCATGCTGGTGAACCCGGAGATCGAAACGGCAGAAGATCCCGGGTGACAAGGACATCACCTGCCGGGCCGAACAAATGTTTGAGAGACGATGCCGGATTCGGAATGAACCTGCCGGTCAAAACGGCTGACAATCGACAGGTGACAGAGACATTCCCTGACCGGGGCCGGACAGACGCCAAGAAACATGATGCCGTGCTTCCGGCAACCTGTTGATCAAAACGGCGGAAGATCAACGGTGAAAAAGACGCGGAAGCGTGGGGCCGACCTGAGTTCCTGGTGTGATCTCCTCTGGGGCAACTTCCTTCTCGCCGTTCTTACTTCTGTTTAATCCTCTCTTATCCCCGGTCACTCTCATCAGATCAGGGAAGGGGAGCTCTGACTCTCCTGCTTTTCTCTTTAGGATGGATGTCCTGCTCCGCTCCAGTCGGAGGATCATCAGTGCAGGGGGCGATGATTCGCGTGAACCTGCAAGGATAAAGAATGAGCGGGAATACGGTTGGGAGATAGAACGAAAGGGAACGTCAGCAGGAGAATCAAGGTGGCATCATCAGGAGGTCTCGGCCCTGCCCGATTGCGGGCAGGACGTCAACCCTTGGACTGAACGTTCATTCGGTGACTTAGTTGGACACTAATACACCTGCTATAGAATAGATACAAATGATTATTAAACCTTTTGGATTTTTCCGACTCAAAAGAGGGTACATACCCTTTTTTTTTGACCCGATGCTCATTTCATGGGCAATACAGGATTTTCCTTGAAAAAGAGCTGCATAGTGACCCAGATGATGTCGAAAAGATAGAGGAAAGATCGGGGGATCCTTGCGGCTCAATCTGCGACTGACTACCATTACCCGTTCACTGGTGGAGGATGAATCCTTCTGAGATCAGGTCTGCAAGCCAGCGGTCGAGCTGCTGCGCGAGATCATTCTTGGTCTTCAGGTCGACCTTCCCTGGTCCGGGATAGACCTCTCTTCTTCCCGACCGGTCCTGGAGGCAGAGCGGCTCTGCGATCCTCTTCTCATGGAACACCCTGATCTCTATGTCAGGGTCAGCCACAACATTTCCATCGATAACAGGGTTCTGGGAAAGGGCGTAAACCGAATCTTCCAGCTTATCGATACAGAGCGCTGTGTACGGTGGTTTCTCGATCACTGCGTACTGCCTGACCGAAAAAATACCCATACGATCCATTTTCTCGTAGACAGCGTGGTAGATGTCCCCCATGGATATCCTCTCTAGCGGGTACCGAGAATACCCATAAATCTTGCCCTGCCGGCCGGCCGGATAAAAACCGAAGATATTTCACCGAAGGGAAAAAAAAATAGTGCTGCGTTATTTCCATGGCTGGCAGAGGGAAGATCCGATCCATATATGAGTCAGTCTACCGGCAGTCACTGGAAGATCCCAGAGGTTTCTGGGGGGCCTGTGCCGGTAATGTCGCCTGGAACAGGGTATGGGACGAGGTGCTCGACGCTTCCGGTGACCCTTTCTTCCGCTGGTTCACAGGCGGGGTCCTGAATACCTGCCATAACTGCCTTGACATCCATGTCGAGGAGGGACGGGGGTCGGCCACTGCCCTGATCTATGACAGCCCCGTCACAGGGACAACGAGAGCCTACACCTACCGGGAACTCCGGGACCTGGTGGCCCGGTTCGCCGGAGGTCTTTCCCGGCTCGGCGTGAAGAAGGGCGACCGGGTGGTCATCTACATGCCGATGGTCCCCGAAACAGTCATCGGGATGCTGGCCTGTGCCAGGATCGGTGCCATTCATTCCGTGGTCTTCGGGGGTTTCGCTTCACGGGAGCTTGCGGCCCGGATCAGCGATGCCCGCCCGAAGGTCATCCTCGCCGCCTCCTGCGGGATCGAGGTGAACCGGGTCATCCCCTACAAGCCGCTGCTCGATGAGGCCATCCGGATCTCGTCCGTAAAACCTGACCACTGCGTCATCCTCCAGCGCCCCCAGGAGAAGGCCCTCCTGCAGGAGGGGAGGGATATCTCCTGGGAGGCCTGCAGCACGGGAGCAGAAACCCCCTGTGTTCCCGTTGCCGCAACCGATCCCCTCTACATCCTCTATACATCCGGGACCACGGGAACTCCCAAAGGGGTGGTCCGGGACAACGGCGGACATCTCGTTGCCCTCATCTGGAGCATGAAAAACATCTACGGCCTCTCGCCAGGGGAGGTCTTCTGGGCGGCATCGGACGTTGGGTGGGTGGTCGGCCATTCCTATATTGTGTACGGGCCCCTGGCCTACGGGTGCACCAGCATCCTCTACGAAGGTAAATCTGTAGGGACGCCGGACCCCGGCGCCTTCTGGCGGGTCATTTCCGAACACAATGTCCGGGTCCTCTTCACCGCCCCGACAGCTTTCCGGGCTATCAAGAGGGAGGATCCCAACGGGAGGTATATCCGGGACTATGACCTCTCCCGCTTCAGGATGCTCTTTCTTGCCGGAGAGCGGTGCGATCCCGATACCCTTCACTGGGCAGAGGAACGCCTGAAAGTACCGGTGATCGACCACTGGTGGCAGACCGAGACCGGGTGGTCGATCGGTGCCAATGCCGCCGGCCTCGGTCTCCTTCCGGTAAAACCCGGGTCATGCACGAAGGCCATGCCGGGATACGATATCCGGGTCCTCAATGACCATGGAGAAGAGGTCCCTCCAGGGGTAACCGGGAACATCGTCATCCGGCTCCCCCTCCCCCCGGGGTGCCTCACCACTCTCTGGCAGAATGACAGCGACTACCAGAAGACATACCTCTCCGAGTACCCGGGTTTCTACCTGACCGGCGACGCCGGGTTCATCGACGAAGACCGGTATCTCTGGATCATGGGACGGACGGACGACATCATCAACACCGCCGGGCACCGCCTCTCGACCGGGGCCATGGAAGAGGTCCTCGCCGCCCACCCCGATGTCGCAGAGTGCGCGGTGACCGGCGTTGTCGACGAAATAAAGGGCGAGATCCCGCTTGGTTTCATCGTGCTGAAGGCGGGAGTGAAGCATGACCGGAAAGTCATCCTGCAGGAGCTGGTGCAGATGGTCCGGGCGAAGATCGGGCCCATCGCATCCTTCAAGGTGGCGGTCATAGTCAGGAGGCTGCCAAAGACCCGCTCAGGGAAGATCCTCCGGGGTACCTTGAAGAAGATCGCCGATGGGGAGGACTACCGCGTCCCAGCAACTATCGACGACCCCGGGACCCTCGATGAGATAAGGGAGGACCTTGCGGCTATTGGCTACCCGAGACGACCTGGCTGAGGGCCAGATTTTCGTTGCATCTCTCTTCCGAGCGGCGTATCATCTCTCCCGTAACCTTCGTCTCTTTTCAGAATCTCTCGAATGCCTCGTAGATCGCCCGTACCGCGGCCCCGTGTGAAGGTCCGTACCCGCCTTCGAGGACGAGGGAGACGGGAATCCCTGTCTCCAGCAGGATACTGGTGAGCTCCCCGATATCCCCGGGCCGGAGATCCATCATCCCCAGGGGGTCGTCACTTAGGCAGTCCTGGCCCGCAGAGACCAGCAGGAGGGAAGGGTCAAAGGACTGGATCGCCGGGATAAACTCACTATTGAATACACATCGATAGTCATGGATCCCGGAGCCGGGAGGAAGGGGGGCGTTGAGGGTGAGACCTTCCCCGGCACCTGTCCCCGTCTCGTCCCGAAGGCCCGTGCCCGGGAACCAGGGCGACTGGTGAACAGAGCAGTAGAGAACCTTCCCGGAAGCGTAGAAGATATCCTGGGTTCCGTTCCCGTGGTGGACGTCCCAGTCGACGATTGCCACCCGGGGAACACGATCAAGGGCCGCTGCCGCTCCAACCGCCACGTTGTTGATGAGGCAAAAACCCATGGCATATGCCCGCCCCGCGTGATGCCCGGGAGGCCGGACAAGGGCGAAGCAGGGCTCGCCATCCAGGGCATGAAGTGAGGCCTGAACGGCCGCTCCGGCCGCCGACAGTGCAACATCAAAGGAATCGCAGGTCAGATAGGTGTCGCTGTCGATATTGCAGCACCTCCTTTCCGGGCAGGACCGGGAGAGTTCCCTGATTCTACTAATATACCCGGGGTCGTGAATGGAGCCGATCTGCCCGACAGTGGCCGGTTCAGGATCGATCCAGCCGGTCTTTCCGGAAACTCCCTCCAGGGCCAGTCCGAGGCGGGCCTGGGACTCGGGGTGACCCGTACAATCGTGCCTGGCGAATAGGGGCCCATTGATGGTCAGCAGCCGGGTCATGTACGGAAGAGAGTTGGGAGAGGGGAGAATTTAAGGGGATCTCCGGAACCGATGCCTTTGCCAGCTCCGGCAAGCCTGAAAAGCCGGCCGTCTGCAGGATCTTTCCCTTGCCACCATGTTCGGTAAATCCCCATGATCTCCAATCTGCCCGCGGGGATGATTACTTCAACAGGAAGGTCGAGATGGATCTGAAAACCCATGGAGCACAGGACGGTCCGGATTGGCCTTGTACAGAACGCGGTCTCCCCTGATGCCGATAAGAACCTGGAAAGAACCCTGGGGCTTGCCCGGAAAGCAGCCCGGCAGGGAGCCCGGATTATCTGCCTGCAGGAGCTCTTCCGTACTCCCTACTTCCCGCAGGAGGAAGAGGCGGATGCCTCCGTGTATGCTGAGACCATTCCCGGAGAATCCACCAGGGTTTTTGAGGCTCTTTCCCATGAGTTCGGGATCGCAATCATCGTCCCCCTCTACGAGAAGGCCGGCGACGGCCGGATGTATAACACAGCCGTGGTGCTTGAGAACGGCTGTATTCTTCCCTCTCCCTACCGGAAGGTGCATATCCCTCATGACCCCCTCTTCTTTGAGAAGAGCTACTTTACACCGGGTGGCGATTACCGGGTCTTTTCCTGCTCAGCCGCCCGGATCGGGGTCCTGATCTGCTATGACCAGTGGTTCCCGGAACCGGCCCGGGCGGTCACCCTCAAGGGGGCAGAGATCATATTCTACCCCACTGCAATCGGGTGGATCCGCGGGATGCGGGAAGCTCCCGAGGGGGACTGGAGAGAGGCCTGGGAGACTGTCCAGAGGGGGCACGCCATCGCGAACGGGGTCCATGTCGCGGCCGCGAACCGGGTGGGTGTGGAGAAGGAGCTCGAATTCTGGGGGAGCTCCTTTGTTGCCGACGCCTTTGGGAATATCGTGGCCAGGGCAGGGGAGGAAGCGGACGAGTTGCTTCTGGCCGATATATCTCTCGAGATGAATGACCAGGTCCGGGAGGGCTGGGGATTTCTCCGGAACAGGAGGCCGGACACGTATGATATTCTTGCCCGGGAGGAGGAACAATGAAAGGCACTGCGGCGGACAGGGAACAGACACCAGCGGGCTGCGGTTTTTTCATGCCAGCCGAGTGGGAGGCTCAGAGCGGGGTCTGGCTCTCGTGGCCTCATGATGAAGAGACATTCCCGGACCTCGAGGGCGTGAAGGAGACCTATGCTGATATCATCTGCGCTGTCTGCGAGCATGAACATGTCCATCTCCTGGTCAGGGATACCGATGACCTGAAGGAAGCGAAGAACCTGATCGCCAGGAGAACATGCCCCTCTCCACACAACCTGGTGCCCCACGAGGTGGATTATGCCGATGTCTGGATCCGCGACTACGGACCGAGCTTTATCGTGAACCGGGAGAGGGCGGAGATTGCCATGGTCGACTGGACGTTCAATGCCTGGGGCAATAAGTACCCTGCACTCCTGGGGGACGATCTCGTCCCTTCGATCATCAACGAAGAGCTGCGGTTGACCCGGTTCTGCCCCGGAATCGTTCTCGAAGGGGGATCGATCGATGTCAACGGCAGGGGGATGGTCATGACCACCGAGCAGTGCCTCTTCCATAAAAATAGGAACCCTGATCTCTCCCGAACGGATCTCGAGGAGATTCTCTGCCGGTACCTGGGCGTCCTCAAAGTTATCTGGCTGAAGGAGGGTATCGCAGGCGATGATACAGACGGCCATATCGATGATGTCGCCCGGTTCGTGGGCGAACGGACGGTGATCTGTGCATTCGAAGAGGATCCAGAGGACGAGAACCACCTTCCCCTTAGGGAGAATTTCAGGATCTTGTCGCAGGAGACCGATCTTTCCGGGCGGCCTCTTAACGTGATTCCCCTTCCCCTGCCGGGCAGGGTCGGGGATGACCGGAGACTCCCGGCCAGCTACGCGAACTTCCTCGTCACCAACAGGGCCGTCCTGTTCCCGGTCTTCAACCATCCAAACGACCGGAAGGCGAAGGCTGTCCTGGAATCTGTCTTTCCGGGGAGGGAGCCTGTTGGGATTGACTGCAGGGCACTTGTGCAGGGGCTTGGTGCCATTCACTGTATCAGCCAGCAGCAGCCGCTTCCCTAAAGGGTAAAAAAAACGTTGTCTGGTTGCAGACTGGCGAAGATGCGGGGTTGATCAGGAGGTAATGATGATCTCATCTCCGCCAAGCCTGCGGGGGGTTTCTGATGACCTATGTTGCCGGAAATCCTTCCGGACAACCAGATCTCTTTAACATGATCATCTTAAAGATTTCGATTTTTCGGTGATCTCGGATACGATCCTCTATATCCCCCGAAAGGAGATATTGGAGAACGTGGAGAGCGATGAATCCCGGGAAAAGAGAGCGCGTGTCGTTCCCGGGAGGGTCTGGTTCAGGCACCCGGCAGCAGGGGAACTGGCAGAGCAGGGTCTCCGGGGGGTCGATATGCACTGCCACACCAACCACTCGGATGCTCCTGTCAGCATCGCCGACGCCCTGGCGAGGGCGAGGGGCCGGGGAATCGGCCTGGCGGTGACCGACCATAACGTGATATCGGGAAGCCTGGCCGCCGTGAAGGAAGCGCCGGACCTTCTGCTTATACCCGGCATCGAGGTGAGCGCATTCGACGGGCCGCACATCCTGGTGTACTTCTACTCTACGGCAGATCTCAGGCATTTTTACCTGCACTGCATCAGGGACCGGGTTCAGGAGAGCCCGTTTCTGGCCATCCGGGCCACGACATCAGAGATCCTCGACATGGCAGACAGTTATTCCTGCATCTGTGCTGCCGCCCACCCCTATGGGTACCTCATCTTCAACAAGGGAATCGGGAGGTGTGTTGAACGGGACTACCTGCCCGAAGATCTCATTCCCCGTTTTGATGCCCTCGAGGCGATCTGCGGGGGGATGAACCGGACAGGAAACGTCCGGGCAATGCACCTTGCCGAGAGGCACGATCTCGGGATCGTCGGGGGATCCGACGCCCACCTTCTCTCCGACTACGGCACAGTCCTGACGTTCTCCCCGGCGGACACGGTCGGTGATTTTCTCGATAACGTCAGGCAGCACAAAAACTTCGTCATCGGGAAAGAGAAGAATATCTTCGAGAAAGGGCTGATGGGAACTGCCCTCATCGCCCGGTACCTTCCCTACACCATCCCGTCCCTCTCGATCCACTATGAGCAGAACATACCGCGGGTCAGAAGGTTTCTCCGGAGGGCAGGGGGACTGCGGAAATGACCCTGCCGAAGAAGGAACCCCTCTCCGTCAACCCGTGAAAAGAGATCCCTTTCCATGACCGGCACACCCCGTATTATCCTTCATATCGATATGGACAGTTTTTTTGCGTCAGTAGAAGTGAGGGAGCACCCCGAGCTTGCCGGAAGACCGGTTATCGTCGGGGCAAACCCACAGGAGGGGAAAGGGAGAGGGGTGGTGAGCACCAGTTCCTATGAGGCCCGGAAGTACGGCGTACACTCTGCCATGCCGATATCCCGGGCCTACCAGCTCTGCCCGGAGGGGGTCTACATCCCGCCCCACTTCCCCCTTTACCGGCAGGCTTCCCGGGCGGTCATGCAGATCCTCTCCCGTTACGCCGACCGTGTCGAGCAGGTGAGCATCGATGAGGCCTACCTGGACCTGAGCGCGCTCGGGTCTTTCGTGATTGCCCGCAGGGTTGCGGAGGGGATAAAGGCCGTGATACGGGGTGAGGAAGGACTCACCTGTTCAGTCGGCGTGGCGTCCGGGAGGGTGATCGCAAAGATTGCAGCGGGTTTTGCCAAGCCCGATGGCCTGACAGTCGTGCCACCGGAGTCAGCCGCGGCCTTCCTCTCCCCCCTGCCGGTAGAGAAGATACCGGGTATCGGTAAAAAGACGGCCCGGATCCTGCATGGCATGGGCATCTTCACCATCGGGGACCTGGCCGGGGCAGATGTCCAGAAGCTTATCGGCAGGTTCGGGCGTTCAGTGGTTGGGCTGCAGAGGCTTGCCCAGGGAGGCGACGAAAGCGGGCTCCGGGAATTCCAGGAGAGCCGATCGGTATCCCGGGAGGTCACCTTCGATGAGGACACGAACGACGAAGTTACCCTCATCTCAACCCTTGAAGATCTCTCCCGGGACCTCTTTACCGCCATCAGTGAGGAGAAGTTGTCCTACCGGACAGTCACGGTGAAGCTGCGGTACCATGACTTCTTCACCCGGACAAAGGCCCGGAGCACTGAGCTCTATCGCCGTGACCAGAGGACCATCCTCTCTCTCTCCCGGGAACTCTTTGCCGAACTCTACAGCGGCGAGAAAGTCCGGCTCCTCGGACTCCGGCTCTCCTCCCTGAAGGGGGACGTGTCCGGCCAGAAGAAGATCGACGATTTCCTGGATACTTCCTGAAAAGATCCCCGGGAGCCGTCATCCTGGAGAAAGGGACGGGATCGCGAACGGGGATGTCCGGGACAAGAGGAGACCCGCTCAAGACCCGAGGGGATCCATGCCTGCCAGGTGTCTATGGATTGTCTCAACCGGCTCTTCTCTTCAGAGCATGGTCAATCATGTGGTCAATGACCTCGACTGGTATCTCGATATAGCCTGTCCGGCCGCTGACTGCCATCCAGTTGTTCAGGGAGAGAGCAATGGAAAGGAGAGAGACAGAGTTGACTGTCCGGGAGAGGATTTTGCGGACTATCTCCTCCTTGTTCACGATATGCGACCGGTACTGGAGCTCAATCATACGGATATGCGCAAGGAACTCTGCCTCCGGGCCCCCCTGCCCGGATGCAGCTCCGCCACGATGATCTCCCATGCACAAACCTGTTGCAGGGAGGGGGATAATCATTCCGGGGTTTACCCGGTATCCTTTCGGGAAGGGCAGAGATATTATCTTTCGTGGTGAAATGATAAGTAGAAACCATGGCCCCCGGAAGGTCCGAATACTACGTTCTCATCCTGTTCGAGTTCCTCTTCCTCCTCCTAGCAGTGCAGGCTGTCATCATCGAGGACACGACCCGTTTTTACGGAGTCCTTGCCTCCATGGTGCTTGCCCTCTTCCCCGTCCTTGCAGAATGGGGACTGTCGGTCAGGCTTACACCCGGTGTGAAGACCGTGATCGCCCTGGCCCTCCTCCTCCATGTTGCCGGCGGCATCAACCGCTGGTACTGGAAGTTTGCTCCCTACTACGACAAACTGGCCCATGTGGTAGCGGCAATGGCGGTCGGGATGACCATCCTCTCTCTCTTCCTGGTCCTTGACACATGGAAGATCAGGGCCAGTCCGGGAAGGATCATTGCAGGGATGATCATCATCGTTGTTGTTCTCGGGGGGCTCTGGGAGATCGGTGAGTACTCCATCGACCTGCTCGTCCGTTCTTCGTACAATAACGGGGTGATGGATAC
>JAJRBS010000211.1 GCA_028679325.1 Methanoregulaceae archaeon
TGGTCAAGGGAAAGGCAGCAAGGAGGGCGGGATGGAGGAGGAAGGGCGGAACCATTGCCGCAGGAGGCTATGGCCCTGAGGCAGCCGATGATGTCCTGGGACTGGGCTAGCGTCTGGCACAAATCCCGGGAGAGCTGGCACTGGCCGCTTCTGCCTGCGCCGCGCCCGGGAATAGCGACCGCAGGCGAGTTTCCTTTCGAAAATTACCGAATAACTCTGGATGAAGGGACGCTGGCAAAGGGGCCGGTTTATCTGGAGAGCCTCTTTGACCATCTCATCGTCCACTACATCTTCTGTCCCCGTTCCCTGGAGGAGGCAGGCCTGCTGGCTCTGGCCGCCTTGAAGGGACTGGAGAAGCCCGAGATCGTCCGGGCGCGCCGCCTGGTTAATATATTCTCGGACATCGTGGTGGACTCCTTCCGGCTGGAGAGAAGCCAGGAGGATGGGGAGAAGGTGCTGATGGGCTGGGAGAGGCTCTCTCTGCAGAGCGATCTCATGCCCCTGGACCGGATTATCCTGGGATTTTTGAGGGAATACTGGGGAGCGGATCTGCCCTCCTGCTCGCGGCCTGCGGTGGATCTTCTGAAAAGGGTCTTTTCGCCGGGCATAAGAGAGAGGAGCCTGTGGCAGAGGCAGTGCCGCCAGACTGCCAGGATCCTGGAGCCGTTCCTGCCCGGCATCCTGGGGCGCGGCCAGATCAGGTGCCTGGAGATTTTAAACGGCAGCGCGCAGAATCTTCCCCTGGCCTGCGCCGCCGGCCTGGAACTGCTACAGTATGAGCAGGCCCTGGCCGTGCTGGGCCTGAAAGGAGATCTGGCCCGCTGGTATCGCGACCAGAGCTACTTCATTGAGATTCGGGAAACGCCCCACTCCAGAAGCGAGAGCTACCCATCTGCTCCAGTCAGGTGGAGGCTGACAGACCCCTGCAGCGAGCTGGACTATGCCTACTCCCTGAGCCAGAGCCCCTGGCTGATTCCTGGCGTCACCACCTACAAGAGGGGCAAAGAGACAGGGCGGCTTGCGCCCTCCGGGGAGGAGGTGCCCGATTTGCTGGTGGTCCTGGACAGCAGCCGCTCCATGGAGGGGCCGAGGATGGGGACGAAGACCCACAGGGCGACTCTGGCAGCCTTCAAGGCCTGCCGGTTTGCCCATAGCAAGGGAGCCTCCCTCGCTGCTATAAACTTCAGCGAGAAGTATCTGGTAGCTCCCTGGACGCGCGATCTCAATGCCGTGGAAGAGGTGCTGGTGGAGTTTTTCTCCACCCGCACCCACATACCGGGAAAGGCGGTAAGAGAGCTGGCTGAAGCACGCCCCGGATGCCTGATCCTGTGCATCACCGACACGCACATCCAGAATCTTTACCAGGAATGGGAGGAGATCAAAAAAGCCTCAGAGGCGGGTAGCTTCGTTCTCTTTTGCATAGATCAGGCCTACCGGGACAGGCACGTGGAGGAGGCACTGGCCGGCCTGGGAACTGTATACTACATCAACCGGCTGGAGGATCTCGTTTCTCTGGTGGTGGATGTGACGGGACGCGCCTACTGCGGGGAAAGTTTTATCTCCTTGCAGTAGACTGCAATTGTGGCGTGCCGGGATAGGGTAGTGGTTATCCTGAGGGACTGTGGATCCCTCGAGCTGGGTTCGAATCCCGGTCCCGGCCTTTTATTAACATTAAGGTTTGTATGGAAATGGGTTCTCTTTTGCCATTTCGATGATCTTTTGGTTAGGTCTGCAAAGTATCGGCATGTTTTGCCGCTACCTACTCACGGATACCGATAAGGAACGTCGGGAGGCTCCAGCTGAGAGAGCATAAACTCACTGTTCTAAATTTATTATAGAAGTTGTGGAGAGTACTCTAGCCTGGGAAGAATTTTGGGCCCGGAAGAGCTAATAAAAAGAGCTTGATGATCTGGGAAGGAAGCATTGATAAGGCTGCTCTGTATATCCCCACCTATGTTTCTTGAGGGGGGGGGAGAATATCGATGAAAATCAGGATAATGGCCATAATGCTGTTTATCTTTGCTATCCTCGCTGCAATAATGATAGTTGAAGGCGGAAATGTGAGGTACACTTTCGATAAAGAAGCCGTTGCCGCCAAGAATGCCGCAGATAGTGCCATTCTAGCTAAAGAAATGGAGCGGGCTCACGAAATAGAACGGGCTAAAGAACCGAAAACGATAGAGGTAGCGGAAAGTCCTTATATAAAAATTACGACAACAGCATCAGCTTATGATAAAATCGATAAGATAACGGCTGAACCTGGAAAAACATTGATGATCGTTGATGTGATAATAGAAGACTATGGTTATAACAACCTAAAGATAAACCCTGGTGATTTTTCTGTCAAAATCAATAACAGTACCATTTATCAGAATTCCGTGGCTTGGTACAGCCTAAAATCTATTCGTAGGACGTATCTAACCAATGCATTACAGCCTCAAGCATCGGATCCGATTGGCAGAGTTGGCGGATATTATTTGCAGGATGGGAACATTCGTAAAGGTTCGTTGTTGTTTGATGAGGTACCTTTAAATATCGAAAACTATGAATTTATGTGGGGATTAGCAGATAGCTATAATACCACCATCGATGGAGTTAATTTTGGGAAGGATTCAACAACTTAAATAATCATTTTATGGCTCTGGAGGAACTGCAAGAGCGGGTCGTGTTGCTCAGGATGCAGGACAAAATGTGACACCACCAATTTGCCTGATCTAAAGGCCAACTTTCTCTTCTTAGATCCATGAATTGATGAGAATTGCTTATAATACTCCAGCCTGCAGGCTAAGTGCCCCTCTACGATGCGACCGTTGCCAGAGGTCGCGATAGTCCATCATCGGTGAATCTTGCAGCTTCTTTCCACCTTCGCGATTAGCTTATGGTGGTCTGGCAGCCATCATGGGTTCTGTGGCGGAACTTCAAGGCAGGCCAAGGGCTTTCTTTTTGCTCTCCGCAGCTCGGATGGTTCTTGCGGCTCACAGTCTCACCACCGGCACCTGAGAACATAATCCCGGCCTGTTGAGAGTCCAGAGCCCCCCTTTTTTTGGATCATCCTGGGGGAAATGGTTCGAACATATTTGATAATTCTTCA
>JAJRBS010000174.1 GCA_028679325.1 Methanoregulaceae archaeon
ATCTTCTCGATGTTCTTCCGGGTGAGTTCCCGGCACATCTCCCGGAACTCCTCCCGCGGGACATCGTTCTTGGTGATGCCGTGGATCTCCTCGACCTTCACTTCTGTCGGGAGCCCGTGGCAGTCCCAGCCCTGCGGGAACATGACGTTGTAGCCGTTCATCCGCTTGTACCGGGCAATAAAATCGATGTAGCACCAGTTGAAGGCATTCCCGATATGAAAGCTCCCGGTGGGATAGGGCGGTGGGGTGTCGATGATGAACGGAGGAAGGTCCGAGTCCGGGTCAAAGAAGTTGTCTTCATCGCGCCAGGTGGCCTGCCACCGGGCTTCCACCTCTGCAGGGCTGTAAGTCTTGGGAAGCTCTTCGGGAAGGATCATTTTTCTCATATTTGTTGTATCGGGAAATATAGTGTTCGAAGGCTGTATTCGCCCTGCTTTCCCCCGTCCCTCCAGACTTTCCCGGTAAAAAGATGATCGGAAAGCTCCGGTTATGCGGGAAAACATCTTGTGGAAGGCTCTCCAACCTTTCACAGGATGGCTGAAACGTTCAGGGAAAGCCTGGCCGCGATCCTGACCCTCGTTTTTATCCTGATCGCCCCCTACGTCCAGCCCCCCTGGATCCTCTCGGTCATGATCCTCGTCTTCTCCCTGACTCTCTTCCTCATACGAAATACCCGGTACCTGGCCCTGGCCCTTGTCCCTGTCGCCATCCTGTACGGTATCGGCGTGCTCCCGCTCCTGGTCTTCTCCTGCACGCTGGCCATCATGGTGACCGGTGAACTTGCCTTCGAGTGGGCGCCCGGAAGGCTGGAATCCTACCTGGCCTACATCCTGGCAGCCCTGGCCGGCTGCGCCATGGTGATGGTCTACCTGTCCGAGTACGATCCGCTTGTGGCTCTCTTCGGAGTGGTGGTGGCAGTCCTCCTGAAGGCAATAGTCCGGGAACGGGACGATGCCCTGATGATCGAGGTGCTTGGGATAGCGATGACCATGCTTCTGATCGACGAGCTGCACTACCAGGCGGATATGATCCTCATCGTAGCCGCTGTGATCATCGCGTTTAGTTTCGGTTACTTCTCGTACCGGACCAGGACCGCGGATGTCAGCGGCCTCTTCTCGGGAGCCCTGATCGGGATAATCCTGATCGTATTCGCCGATATACGGTGGTTCCTGGTCATGCTGGCCTTCTTCATCTTCGGATCGGTCAGCACCCGCTATCACTTCACTGATAAGGAACGGATGGGGGTCGAGCAGGCAATGGGGGGGGCCAGGGGGTATATGAACGTCTTCTCGAACGGGGCGGTCGCTGCGGCGGCGGCGGTGCTCTGGGGAACGACGGGAAACCCCCTTTTTGCAGCCCTTTTTGTCGGGAGCGTGGCCACGGCCGCTGCCGACACACTGGCGAGCGAGATCGGGGTCACGGGTGGTGAGCCTTACCTGATCACGAACCTTTCCCGGGTGCCAGTGGGCACCAACGGGGGGGTCACCCTGCTCGGTGAGATCGCAGCGGTCGCCGGTGCCTTCCTCATATCAGCCCTCGCCTACCTGCTGGGGATCATCCCCCTCATCTTTGTGCCGGCCGGAATCCTCGCCGGGTTCATCGGCACGACTATCGACAGCTATATTGGTGCGGTCTTCGAGAACCGCGGGATCTTCGGAAACGCCGGCACGAACTTCGTGGCAACGGGAGGAGGAGGGCTTGCGGCCCTCTTCATGGGTGCAGCACTCTCGCTGGGTGCTCTTGCTTAAGATCAGTACTTGTACCAGCGTCCCTTGCTGTCGTACTCGCCCTCAATTACCTGCTCTACTTCGGGCGGCGATGCTTCCGACCGGTCACGATAGAAGCAGGCCTTGAACCCCAGGACCACGGAAACGAGGATCGCGAGCCCGGCAAACAGGAAGAAGGCCGAGACCGCCATACCGTCCGGACCAAGGATGGCCATAAACTGGTCGGGAGTAAAGGCCTGCATCTGTGTGGCGTTGTAGCTGGCCAGCGGGGAGATCTTGTCGTAGAGGGCGGCGGTCCAGAGGATCATGATCCCGAAGAGTATCGCTGCCGAGATGACGATCACCACAAGATAGAAGATGATGCAGTCGCGGGCGTGGGTGAGAACGAACTCCACGCTTCTCCTCAGGCAGTCGAGCACCTTTCGTCCTTCGAGGATGGCGGCAGCATCATAAAAGAAGGTAAAGAAGAGGATGGTGATCGAGACCGAGACCACCGTGAAGGGTAGAACGGTCTCCGCCAGGCCGGCAATCATCAGTGGTATCAGGGCGAGGAGAATGGTCAGGGAGATGGCAAAGATGAGGACCACCGAGGGGAGGAGCACCCGGAAGTAACCCGAGATCCCGCTGGTAGTAAATGACCGGAAGGTCCGGTCGTTCGTCTTCACCATGCCGTAGAGCCCGGCGATGAAGAACGGGAAGGTCACCATCTCCAGGACAAAGAGCCGCTCCGCAGTGAAGGGGCCGGACGAGCCCAGCAGCAGGAGGGAGCTTGCGGCAAAGATGCCGAGCGCCAGACCGGGCAGCCAGGCTGAGGGTGACCGCAGGAGGTCCAGGGCGGCATGGAGCGATCCCAGCACCATCGTTATCTTTCCCGGGGCATGGCCACGATCTCCCTGACCTGGAGATCAAAGAACGAGTTTGAATGGGAAGGGCGGATGACGCAGACCGTGTCAGCCCCGCTGGCAGTCCCTCCGACGGCGACCAGCTCTTCGCCGACCGGTACAGCCCCCTGGTCGGCAGCGATGAGCACGCATTCGACCGCAACCTTCAGGCCGACGGCCACGACCCGGCGCAGGGCTTCTGCCACCGCTTCGGTCCGGGACCCGCCACCGACCTTGGCCGACCGCGAGAAGGATCGTTCCACTCCGGAGAGCGCGTGTGTCCCGGTTACGATCCTGACTCCCTCGGCACAGAGCCTCTCCTCAGCTTCCCGTGAGAACTCCC
>JAJRBS010000167.1 GCA_028679325.1 Methanoregulaceae archaeon
AGAAGAAGTGGGGCGGGTTCCCGGGGATGATGGGGGCCTCGACCTACGAGGGCGTCTATGTCATCAAGCAGTCGGTCGAGAACGCCGGCGTCACGAACAAGTCAGCGGTCATCGAGTCGATTGGCACATTGAAAGCTCCCCAGATCATCGAGGCAATGCAGGGAGGGACGATTGATTTCTCCTCTGACTTCCGCGAGTCCAAGTTCGAGCTCTTCATGGAACAGCTCGAGTGGAACCAGACATCGCAGCAGCTCCGGCCGGTTATCGTCTGGCCAGACAACCTCCAGCAGGAGCCTTTCGTCCTCCCGGCATGGTTCGAGCCCGGGACAGCCTGAAAAGGGGAGTATCCCTATCACTCCCTTTATGTTCTCGAGCGTCGATATCTTCGGTCAGGAGACCCCCGTATGTGTATCGCTGTTCCGGCTGAAGTAATCAGGAAGAAAGAGGGGAACATCGGGGTGGTAGACTATGGAGACCTCACCCAGGAGGTGAGGCTTGACCTGGTGGACGTTGACATCGGGGAATTCGTACTCGTCCACGTGGGTTTCGCAATTCAGAAACTCTCGCGGGAGGAGGGGCTTGAGACCCGGGAGATCTTTAAACAGGTCTATGCAGCCATGGGAGAATAGCTGTTTCTTTTCAATTAGGGCCTCTTTTCAGCAATACCCTTAAGACAAACAAGATGCGAATTATTGAGCGTACGAGGAGACAGAATGGATAAAACCGGTGTTGCAAGCCTGATCGGGGGAATAATTCTCCTGGCCCTTGGGGGATACGGGGTCTGGGTCTTCCTGCCCGACGTTATCACGGTGATCAAAGGCTCGATCGGGATCATCGCCATTATTATTGGGATATTCCTGGTCATCTTCGGAGCGATCCTGATCAGGGACTAAGTTGGTGCCGATGGCACAAACCCTGTTATTTTCTTTCATTGCCGGAAGGAACAAGATTTTAACCAATAAGGATCTCTAGAACTACTAATCGTGGGTGGTGAAGCCTGATGGAGAGGGAAAAGATCCTCGCAGTTCTGCTGGTTATCTCGCTTGGCGCCAATGCATTCCTATTCCTTAGCATAATGCCCCCAGTTGATGGGAATGTCGGTAATCTGCTCTCGACGATACTTTTCCCGGCCTCCGGCGCCGCTTCCAATGTAACCGCTGAAGGGATGTCCGATGTCGCCTTGACTGAGGAGCTCGGATCGGAGGCAGCCCTGCCACCGGATCCAACCCCCGAGGAGACGCCCGTCCCGACTACGGTACCCACTTCTCTGCCAACGACTGAGCCCACCCCGGTACCGACGCCGGAACCGACCCAGGACCCGAGTATAATCACCCTGGTTAACTTTTCGAGTTCCAAGTACCCGTTCCGCCTCCAATACCCCTCGAACTGGAACATCTCTGAGACGTCTACCGGTTCGCCCAGAGGGGCCCTCCTCCTGACTGCTCCGGTTGAAAAGGTGTGCCCGAAAGGAAGCTCCCAGTGCTTCCAGTATGTGTCAAGCATGCTCATCGAGGTCGACCCGAACCCCGGGACCCCGAACCCCGAGGAGTATTTCACCATATCCATCGCCGCGATCCAGGCGAAGTATACCATCACCTCCACAACGAAGAGTGCCCCCTGCTACCTCTCGGGGGCCCGGGCCTACCAGATAGAGTTCTTCACCCGGGACAAGAGGGGCAACCCCGAACGGAGTTACATGCAATACTACGGCATCTTCGACGGAAAGGCATATATCCTCAGTTACACGGGACCGTATTCCAAGGGGGAGAACGTCTACTCACGAAACAAGGGAGACGCCCAGAGGATCGTCGATTCCTTCGTGGTCGAAAGGACCTACAAGGTCGTGTGAAGTTCCGGGATTAAAAGATTTATAGCCGGAGAGCGATTATATAGGTGAAGCGGCTTAGGTGTGAGATTTGTGCGGCCGACTCTCAAGGATGAATTGGAATACGCCCTCTGGAGAATAACCGGCACCCCCCTCCGGTTCGATACGGGCACCATCCCCTACCTCTCCAGGGAGATGGCAAAGGAGACCGGTGAGGACCCGGCTGAGGTCAGCATCCGGCTCATGAACGAGATCAAGACCATCGTCAACGAGGACATCGACCGGCAGCTCAGACGGTGTCGGCCCTGCAGGAAGAGAGAAGAGAGCGATATTCCTTCTTGACGGGCCCCCGGTATCTTTAAACCTGTTCACCCCGTACCTGTGGTCTATATGAAAATTCTTGTCGTCGTCTTTCTAATCTGTGTTACCGGCGGCCTCCTTGCCGCCGGTTGCACTGCGCCGGTTGCGCAGCCGACACCAGTGCCGACCACTGTTGCGACCCCCCTGCCGACCGTGACAGCGCCTCCCCGGGTCACAGATCCGGAGCTCACCGGTAGCTGGACTCTCGGAGAGATGGGATCACAGGGCGGGCAGGCAGTCATCAACGTCTTCCCTGCACCCATCACTATCACCTTCACCAGCTTAGGAACCGTGTCTGGATCCGGCGGGTGCAACAATTACAATGGAGGATACACCCTGACCGGGGAGAGCGGTCCGTTCGGTAAGCAGATAAACATCGGACCTCTTGCCAGCACACAGATGTACTGTGCAGGCACGAGCAACCTCGAGTCAACCTATCTGCAAATCCTCCAGGCCGCGAACTCCTACAGCATCGACAACAACACCATCCTCTCCCTGCGTGCCCCCTCGGGAAGCACCCTGGTCTTCCAGCGGACCTGATTCATCCCTTTTTCACCAGATGACCTCATCCCTACCTTGATATCTCTCGAACCCACAGGGAGAAGGCAGACCATGAACGGGAGCGATGAGGATGGCGTCCTGAAATTCGATATGCATATCCATACATGGTACTCTCATGACTCGGCCATCGACCCGGCATCGGTAGTCCGGCTCTGGAAGAAGAAGCGGATCCTTCCCCTGGTCTGTGATCACAACAGCATCACCGGATCAGAGGCAGTGTTTGGAGGAATATCAAAGATCTCTCCCGATATCCCGGTTATCATCGCCGAAGAGGTCAGCACCAGCGAGGGAGAGATCATCGGGCTGTTTCTAAACGAGGAGATACCCCCCTCCCTGTCTGCAGCCGAGACCCTTGACCGGGTACAGGACCAGGGAGCCCTCTCCCTCGTGCCCCACCCGTTCTGCTCTTACCGGTCGAGTGCAATCCGCCGGGACATCCTCCAGGAGGTCATCGGGAGGGTGGACATTATCGAGGGCTACAATGCCCGGGTCCTCTCTGACGATGAGAACAGGATAGCCCGGGACTTTGCGGCAGAACACCAAAAACCCCTATCGGTCGGCTCCGATGCTCACACTCCCCTTGAACTCGGTCGCTGCTTTCTGCAGATTTCGCCTTTTTCCCAACCGGAAGAACTGATCAGAGAGCTCCGGGAGGCATCTGTCCGGTTCCGTCTGATGCATCCCTCCATCCATTACCTCACCAAAGTTGTGAAACTCGCGAAGTCATTTCGGAAAGAATAGGGTCAGGTTTAAATCCCGTCGACTCCAACCCCGTAGGAATGGAAGCAGAAAGCAGGAAGGGAGCCCTGATCCTCGCCCACCCCTATCGTGCAGCCCTGTTCTTCTGGATCCTTTTCTTCCTTTTCAATATCATGGGAGGGATCATCGGTTTCCCCCTGCTCGG
>JAJRBS010000185.1 GCA_028679325.1 Methanoregulaceae archaeon
AAATCCTACAGGAATCGACACAGGTTTGTCCGGATAGCAAATCGTATTTGGTTTTGATACCAGATTTTCCAGCATCTCCCGGAGTAAACTCATCCAACCACCCAGAAATAATTCATAACGAGCACGATGCCCATCTGGAGCAACGCAGCGTTTGCCAGATACTTCCAGCCGATATCATTCAGCTGGTCGATCCTGATCCTGCCCGATGCTACCTTGATTGAGGAAAGAATCAGGAGGATAAACAATGTCTTTGCTAGAAAGAGCAAAAAGCCGACGATCACTGAAAATATGCCCGGAGTGATGGTCCAGGGGGTCATCGGACCACCTAGGAACACCGCAGCCACCAGAGCACATCCGGTGACGAGCGCAATATTCATAGTCAGCTGCATCAGGGCGAGTCTCCGACCGGTCAGTTCGGTCCAGGGACCGGCAACGATCTCGGTCTCCGCTTCGGGAATATCGAACGGCAGTCTCTCCAGTTTCGCCTGGAGACAGACTATCGCAACGACGAATCCGATCGGTTGCAGCACGGCAAACCAAAAGTGCTCCTGCTGCCAGACAACAATATCGGAGATCGACCAGCTCCCCGCCATCAACGCGGGTGTCATGAGAGCCAGGAAAAAGGGTACTTCATAGATGAACATCTGCGTGACGGCACGAACGCCCCCAATGGTTGCAAAGACGTTCCGGGACAGCCAGCCCATGACAAAGAGGACGATGGTTGGCAGTGTCAGGAGGTAGAGGACGACCACCAGGTCTCCCTGGAATGCAAGCGGACTCTTCCCTACGATCGGAATGTAGAGGTATGCCGTCATGACCGCTGCCAGTGCGATCAGGGGGGCCGCATCAAGCGCTTTCCTGTCGGCATTCTTCAGATCGATCACTTCCTTCGCCAGCGTCTTGATGAAATCAGCCAGAGGTTGGAGGAATGGCGGACCGACCCGGTCCTGCATCCGGGCCGCTATCTTGCGGTCAACAAACTGCAGGAAGAGGGCATATCCTAGGAGGAACAGGAAACCCGGGAATATGAAGATATAGATGATGAGCAGGAAAGGGGATATCACCGGCGTCCCTCCCTCATAAAAAATTTACGGCCGGATGAACGTATCTCATCGGGGGTCATCATGCCTGTACCTCTCCGGCCTCCCCGGTCGAATCCGGGATTTCCAGGGTTTTTCCCTGCCGCCACGCTCTTCCTCCCCGTGCCAGGTCTTCCTTCATGAGACCGAGGCATTTCACAACGGCATTGATAATCTCATCCGGTCGCGGCGGGCAGCCGGCCACCCAGACATCGACAGGGATGGTGCTTTCCACACCGTCCATGGTATGGTAGAGGTCATAGAAAACACCGCCGGATGCACAGCACGCACCCGTGGCGATCACGTATTTTGGCTCGGGGATCTGCTCCCATATCCGCCGCAGGCGGGGCGCTAGTTGCTTCGTCACCGGGCCGGTCACTATCAGGATGTCCGCATGGCGGGGTGTGCCTTTTGCAAGAATACCAAACCGTTCCACGTCGAACCGGGGCATCAGGCAGGCGATCACTTCGATATCGCAGGCATTGCACCCGCCAGAGTTAAAAACGGTAATCCAGGGTGATTTCAGCCGCGCCCAGTTCGCAAGCCGGGCACTCAGGCTGCTTGGGGGAGGGGGCATCGTTGGTACTGTTCTTTCTTGTGAATTCATTAATCCCTTCATTGTTCCCACCTCAATATCAGAACCGAAACAGCGATAATCGCCAGGTACCCGATTGCTGCCCAGAGTTGTGCAGACGGAGGTGCCGTTGCGAGTATCAGCGCGGCAACATGGACGATAGTGAAAAACAGCGCCACGTAGAAGAACTGGTATTCGGGCTGGAAGAACTGGGCTTCACTGGGCTCACCACCGACATAGGGCATCGTCTTGTTCGGGGTATCAGGAGAGACTGGTGCAACCGTCCGGGACCAGAAATACATCAGGTACCCGATCGCCAGTGCGACGGCGAAGATGACGAACGGTGACGAAAACACTCCCGTCGGGGTCATTCAGGGCACCCCCCCGGGAAGCAGGGTGCCTGAGAACTGGGCGATCACAGAGAAGAGGGCCTGGGGGAAGAGACCGAAGTAGATGGTGATACCGGCCAGGGCAGCAACACTCAGCGTGATGGTGAGTGGCACCACGAGTCTGGTTACCGGAGCTTGCTTATTCTCCTGGAAGAGAAGGGTGGAGAGGATCGGTACGTAGTACCCAAGAGAGATCACGCTGTTTGCAGCGAGGATCAGAACGAGCACCGTTCCAAAGATTGTCGATACGGCCACACCTGCCTGGATGACCAGCAATTTACCGAGGAATCCTGCCGTCAGGGGAACACCGATAAGGCCGAGGATGAAAACGGTAAATGAGAGGCCGAGTACGGGATGGCGGATCCCAAGCCCCTTCATCCGGGCTGTTTCCGGAGACCCGGCTGCAAGCACGAACTGATCTGCAGCAAGGAAAGCGCCCCCCTTCATAATTCCATACGCTATCACGTAGAATATCCCTGCCTCAATGCCGAGAAGGAGATTATACTGGAGTGCGATCCCGAAGGCAAGGAGGATGTATCCCATCTGGGCTATGCTGGAATAGGCAAGGACCCGGGTGAGATCAGGCTGGATAAGGGCAATGAGGTTCCCCGCCGTCATTGTCAGGACGGCAAGGAGACAAATGGTGATACCGATGAAGACCGGAATACCGGAACTGGCGGGGAGAGCCGAAAGTGATAAAAACAGGGCGATAAGCACCCCTCCCTTTGTTGCACCCGTGAGGATGGCCGTGACCCCGGATGGTGCCGTAACATAGGTATCGGGAAGCCACGTGTGCAGGGGGACAATCGCAAGCTTGACGCCGTACCCTACAAGGATGAGGATAGCGGCAAACCCGATGATAAGGGGATCTGCGGTTGCAAGAGCGGCGGGCAACTCGGAGATGGTCAGTGTCTGGCCGGCAAGATAGAGCAGGGCAATCCCCATAAGGGCGGTTATGGTACCGGCAACCCCCTGGACAAAGTACTTTATCGCGGCCGAAAGAGCCTGGGGATTCTGCCGGTAGTTATAGGCCACCAGGATATAGGAGGAGATTGCCGACAACTCCACGGCAACGAACATCGTGAAAAGATCGGTGCAGAACCCGATAGCTGCCGTCCCGGCAAGGGCAAAGAGGAGGAGCGGGTAGTAGAGCTGCACGGGTCCTTGCGGGTCTATCCTGCCCTGAGAGGCCCATGCCGCCAGCGCACCGATACCAGTTGCCAGAAGGCCGAGGGTGATTCCCAGATACGATGCGGTCAGGACCGGGAATATGGCCGATGCAGTATCGCTGGAACTGCCTCCGCTGGCAAAGAGGAGGAGTCCAAACGCTGAAAGGAACCAGATGGCGGCAACACTCCCGGTCCACCGGCGGGCACTTGGGGGCAGCAGTTTTGCCCACAGATAGGTCACCACACCGCCAAGGGCGATGAAGAGGGGGATCGCGGTGGCAAGTTCCGGGCGCATCAGATCATCACCCCAAGGATAAGAACGGCACTAATGATCACCAGCGTTCCCACGAAAAGGCCGGTATTGAGGTTCACATCCCGGTTCTCCATCCGCATGACAGCAGTGCCGGCACCAGAA
>JAJRBS010000007.1 GCA_028679325.1 Methanoregulaceae archaeon
GCAAAGAGAGGACCCCCCGGAGCCTGATCGATGCCGGGACTATCAAGGTCCCGACAGAGAAGAAGATAGTCTCCCTTCTCCAGCGGCTGGCAGCAAAGGCGGACCGGGTCACCATCGCCACCGACTTCGATACCGAGGGCGAACTGATCGGGAAGGAGGCCTTCGAGCTGGTCCGGGCGGTGAATCCCCGGGTGAAGGTGGACCGGGCCCGTTTCAGTGCCATTACCCCGGAAGAGATCCGCTCGGCCTTTGGCCACACCACGGAGATCGACTTTGACCTGGCCGCCGCCGGGGAGACCAGGCAGGTGATCGATCTGGTCTGGGGGGCATCCCTGACCCGCTTCATCAGCCTCGCTGCCCGGAGGGGAGGGAGCAACATCCTCTCGGTCGGAAGAGTCCAGACTCCGACGCTGGCCATGATCGTTGACCGGGAGAAAGAGATCGAGGCTTTCAGCCCGGAGACTTACTGGCAGCTCTCCCTCGTGACCGAGAAGGAAGGGGAGCTGGTTGAAGCCCGACACACCACCCAGAGGTTCTCGGACCGGGAGCTTGCCGAAGCGGCACGGGATCGGACGAAAGAGCCACTGGTCGTCACGGACCTGAAGGAAGGATCGAAGATCGATCGAGCCCCGCCGCCGTTCGATACCACGACCTTCATCGTTGCCGCAGCCCGCCTCGGGTTCTCGGCAGCAAACGCCATGCGGGTGGCAGAAGACCTGTACATGAACGGGTATATCTCTTATCCGAGGACCGACAACACCGTCTATCCGGCCACGCTCGATCTCAACGGGATACTGGCTGCCCTCAGGCCGACCGAGTTTGACGCCGACATCGATTACGTGGTGAAGAACAGGCGGACCGTGCCGACCCGGGGAAAGAAATCATCGACCGACCACCCGCCCATCCATCCCACCTCTGCAGCCACGCGGGCCAGTCTCTCCGAGGAGCGTTGGAAGATCTACGAGCTCGTGGTCCGCCGGTTCCTGGCAACACTCTCTCCTGACGCGCGGTGGAAGACCATGAAAGTGGCCTTTGACGCCGGGCGAGAGCCTTACGCCGCCACTGGAGGGCAGCTGATTGAGCCGGGGTGGCGCCAGGTCTACCCTTACAGCGCGGCAACCGAGTACATCCTCCCGGCCATGCATGTCGGTGAAAGGCTTCCCATCCGTGAGGTAAACCTCGAAGAAAAGGAGACATTGCCGCCGCCAAGGTACTCGCAGAGCAGGTTGATCCAGAGGATGGAGGAGCTCGGCCTCGGGACAAAGAGCACCCGCCACGAGGTGATTCAGAAGCTCCTGTCCCGGAAGTACGTGGAGGGAAATCCCCTCCGCCCCACCCTTGTAGGCCGGGCGGTCACCGAGTCTCTCGAGAACCATGCCGATACCATCACCAGTCCGGCCATGACCCAGACTCTCGAAGAGCACATGCAGCAGATTCGGGAACGCACCCGGAAGGGCGGTGAGGTGGTGGCCGAGTCACGGAGGATGCTCCACGAGGTTTTCGACCAGCTCGAGAGTCATGCCCAAGATATCGGTGAGGAGATCATGGAGCAGACGGCCGAGGAGATGACACTCGGCCCCTGCCCAGCCTGTGGACGTGACTTAAGAATACGGCACCTCCGGAACCAGACACAGTTTATCGGGTGCACCGGTTACCCGGAATGTTCCTTCAACATCGGGCTCCCCATGACCATGTGGGGGCTCGCACTCCGGGCTGATGAGCGCTGTGCGACACACCGCCTCTCCCATGTTCGTCTGGTCAGGAAGGGGAGCAGGCCCTGGGATCTCGGCTGCCCGCTTTGCCACCATATCGAATCGAACAGGGAGTCATTCTTCCTGATGCCGGCCATGACCGATGACCTGCATGCCGCCCTGCTCCGGGCGCACTACTATACCGTGTCGGAGCTGGCAAACGCTGTCCCTGCCCGGTTGCAGGCGCTCCTTATGATAACGGAGGAGAAAGTGCTGGTGCTGATCAGCCAGGCCGGAGAAGTCCTTGAGCTCCTGCGGAAGAGGTCTGACTGCCGGAAACTGATCAGACGGATGCTTACTCCCCGGAAAGGGAGGAGCCCGGCACGCGTCATGAAGAAACTGCAGGAAGCTGGAATCAACGACATCGGGTCGCTTGCAACCTCTGATCCGGCCCTTCTCGAGCGGGTCGGTATCACCGAGAAGGAGGCCTCCTCGATCCTTCACGAGGCCAAGATGGTGGAGAACGAACGGCTCTTCCGCGATGCCGGCGTCCCGGCCGGGAGCCTGAAGAAGTACTTCGCTGCCGGGATCCTGTCACCCGACGACCTGCTCTCGGCCCATCCTGTCTCTCTCGCAGAACGGGTCGGGCTCTCCCCCGGCACAATCCAGAGGCACGCCGAGATGGTGGCAAAGGCCCGGGGAAAGGTTCCGCCAGCCCGGTTCACCAGTGCCCAGGTCGCACGGGGGCGGGAGGATCTCCTCTCTATCCCCGGTCTCCACGAGGCAGACCTGGCAAAGCTCCAGCGAGCCGGGATCATCAGCGGCCGGATTCTCCTTGCCGAAGACCTGGCCATCCTCTCGGCAAAGACAGGCATAGCAGCGGTGAAACTGAAGGGGTACCAGGCCGTGCTCCGTGAAAGGGCGAAGAAGGCAGAACCGGACATCATCGTGATATAAGGATAGACCATGCAGACAAAGTGGAAGAACTGGGTCCATGTGACCAAGCTTGATCCGGATAAGAAGCTCCCTCCGGGAGCCCTCGCGGAGATAGCCGCCAGCGGGACAGACGCCCTGATGCTCTCCGGGACACTCAATGTCACTCTCGAAAAAATGGCCAGCCTGAAGAAGGAGGCGGCCCTGGCCGGGTTGCCTCTGGTCGTGGAGCCCGCCGGTCCCGAGGTGGTGATGTTCGAGGGGATTGATCTCGTCTTTGTCCCGAGCGTGCTCAACTCATCGGATGTGCAGTGGATCCTCGGCAAGCACCGGGACTGGGTCCGCCACCATGCCGTGAACTGGGAAAAGGTCGTGCCCGAGGCCTATATCGTGCTCAACCCTGATTCTTCGGTCGGAAAGGTGACGAAGGCGGACTGCGGGATCGGCAAAGAGGTCGTGGCCGCTTATGCTGCGATCGCCGAGCACTACTTCCATTTCCCGATCGTGTACATCGAGTACAGCGGGATGTTCGGTGCCCCGGACGTCGTGAAGGCCGCCGCAGGGGCGCTGGAATCCACTGTCCTCTATTACGGCGGCGGCATCGATTCTCCCGAAAAGGCGGCGGAGATGGCGAAGTACGCAGATACCATCGTGGTCGGAAATGCTGTCTATGACCGGGGCATCGAGGTCCTGAAGGCCACGGTCCGGGCCGTCCAGTAACCGCCGATGCCTGACATCGACATCGTCCTTGTCTCTCCCCTGTACGAGGGGAATATTGGCTTTGCAGCCCGGGTGATGAAAAACTTCGGCTTCTCCCGCCTGGTTCTGGTCGATCCCTGCCCGATCGGCGATGAGGCCCTCATGCGGGCCTCCCATGCACGGGACGTCCTTTCCTCCGCAGAGGTAATCAGTTTCGATGAGGTTGTCTCCCGGAGCGATCTCGTTGTCGCCACAACCGGAGAGGTGAACAAGTCCGTCTGCCGTTCCATGCGCATGCCCTACCACTCCCCCCGGGAACTGCGGGAACTGATCGATGGGATCCAGGGGAGGGTCTCTGTCCTCTTCGGCCGCGAGAACTGGGGCCTGAACAACGACGAGGTCAGCCAGAGCGATATCATCGCCACCATACCATCATCCCCCGACTACCCCATCCTCAACCTCTCCCACGCCGTCGGGATCATCTGCTACGAGCTGGCCGGAATCGAAAGGGGCGAGTATCTCCTCGCTTCCCGGGAAGAGATGGAACACCTCTACGTCCACATCGACGCCTACCTGGACCGGATAGGTCATCCGCCGTCCAAGCGGAAGCCGACCCTGCTCCTGATCCGCAGGGTACTCGGCCGGGCCAAGCTCACAACGCGGGAGGCGACAACCATCCACGGTCTGATGCGCCGCTCCGCGTGGCAGATGAACCCGGAGGAGTTTGAGCGGAAAAAGGAGGGAGAGGAGGAGGAGTGAGACAAAGAAACGAGTCCGGGCTTGGCTTTATCCCTGATACGAGAACATCTTCCACCATACCATGAGAGAATGGTCGCGAGGTCTTCTCTGGCTGATCGCTCTTTGCCTTGTGGCAATCCTGTTGAGCGGGTGCCTTGAAACAGCCGGCGTTCAGACCGGTACCGGCAGTGCTCCTGTAGACGAAACCAAGAGTGTCCCTCCGACAACGCCTGTCCCAATCATCACGCCGAATGCCAGCAACGTGCAGGAGTCCTCCAATGCCAATCCTCTGCATCACCCACCGACCCTTTTCATTTTCACGCTCCCGGATGCCGTCGATGTGCTTGGTGAGCCGGTGTTCATCCCGATGAATTTGCCGGAGGGGTATGCCTACGGAGGAGGGAGCGCAAATACAGAAGGGATCGTATCGCTGCATATTTCGAACAGCAGCAATAGCATCCACTATCTCCAGGTTTCACCGTCGCGGCCGATCCCGGGAACTCTCTCCGGTTCAACGGCCTCAGTCAGCGCCGATGGGATAACGGGAATCTGCACGACGAACGGAAGCCAGAAGCAGTTCTCCTGGAGCGACGGGTCCCGGGATTTTTACCTGTCCGGAACCCTGCCCTGTGAGGAATATGTCCGGATGGCTGCCTCCCTTGAACTGCTCACCCCTGATTCCCATGGGAGGGTGCCGTGGAATGAGCTGAAACCCGCAGTTCCCCTCCCCCCGTCAGAGATCCTGAACCTGGTCTTCTCCCGGGAATGGCTCGATACCCATGACACGAACCCCGACCCGCAGATCTGGAACGTGACCATGACGGCTGACGAGTTCAACTCCTCATTCTCACCTGATCCAGAAGATCCAGACCTCCTCCGCCAGTCATTCGTGAAAGATGATAAGCCGGTGGCCCTGCTCAACATGCCAAAGACCATGTTCGCCCGGTTCAACGATGATTATTCCCTCGTGAATATCAACTTCCCGGATACCTTCTTCCGGTTCTATCCGGGCATGGACGCACTTCATGAAGACCTGGCGAGCCGAAGAGCAGGGCCCTCTTCACCCGGAATAACACCGGGCCCCGAAACACCGATCAGGACAATGCCTTCCGTTCCCCCGACGACCCCCAGAATC
>JAJRBS010000022.1 GCA_028679325.1 Methanoregulaceae archaeon
ATGCCTCTCCGGGAAGCTGCATCACAGGTAGCAGAACACCTCGCGAACCACGAGTTTGTCGATGTGTATGCTCACCATGACGCCGATGGGATAGCCGCGGGGGTGATCGTCTGTACCGCCATCCTCAGGAACGGGGGGCGTTTCAGGCTCCGGGTCGTCGATCACCTGAGCCCTGCCGATCTCTCCCCCGATGTTCCCGCCCTGCTCTGTGACATCGGATCAGGACTTGAGGGTCTCCAGGACGATGTTATGATCATCGACCACCACCCCACCCGGTTCGCGGGCGAACTCCAGGTCAACCCGCGTCTTGTCGGGATCAATGCCGACAGGGAGCTCTCTTCCGCCGGGGCGGCCTATTTTGTGGCACAGCAGCTCGGCGATAATCGTGATCTTTCCGGACTGGTCATGCTCGGAATCATCGGCGATGACCAGGACCTGGCCGGCCCAAACCTCGAGATCTTTAACGACTCTGTGGCTGAGGCACTGGTCACGCCGGGAAGAGGCTGCCTCCTTCCGGGAAGGGACCTGCACGAGCGGCTTCTCTGTGCCATGAACCCCTACCTTCACCAGGTCAGCGGTGACGAAATGGCGGTTGCCGACCTTATCGAGAGTGCCGCTGGAGGGGAGACTATTCAATTCGACGAACTGCTCTCCCTCATCGTGCTTCGCATAAGCTCCTTTTCCCCTGAGAGAACACTGACCTCTCTCTTCGGTGACCGGTTCACACTCGAGCGGGAGATCCTCGGCGATGCCCACACTCTCACTGCCATCGTCGACGCCTGTGGCAAATGCGGGAGGGGCGGTCTCGCAGCGTCCCTTTGTTTCCGCTCAACCGATGGGTTGAACGAGGCCTGGGGGATAGCCCGGGACCACCGGCTCGCGGTGATCCGGGAGCTCCGGTCAGCGGTCGAGAAACAGATCGGAGACGGCTACTACGAGGTCGGTGAAGTATCGGTGACCAGTGATGTAGCAGATGCACTGGCCCGTGACACCATCCAGAAGACACCTGTGCTGGTGGCGGCCAGAAGCGGAGATCTCTGCCATATCTCGGTGCGCTCACCGCCCGGGATCGACCGGAATATCGGAGAAGAGACCCGGAACGCGGCCCTGGCATGCGACGGGTATGGCGGGGGCCATGTAACGAGAGCAGGAGCTACCGTGAGCTGTGCCCGTATCGATGAGTTCCGGGCGGCTTTCACCCGGGGGTTGGCGGCATGATGCAGATTGCCGGCGAGATCCTGACCATCCACCGGAACGCCGCGTGCGTTGCCGGCGCGATTCGGCCCGATAACCTCCTCTCCATGCAGACAACGGCCGAAGAGGGCCGGGTGAGGACGGTGGTATCAGGGACAAAGCTTAGGTCGGTCATCGCCTCGGTCGACGATTATCTGATGAACCTTGCCATAGCGGAGGAGTTATGCAACTACGGTTCGCAATGACGGCGAAACTCCAGTTCAGCGCCGAGTTCTCGGAGGAGGCGAAGACTGCTTTCGGGAATGCGGTATCCGGTTCCGGTGCCATCTTTTCGAAGGGGGTCCCGAAAGATGCAGACTCGGCCGATGTGGGGCATATCGAAGGTGCCCCGCGGATTGAGGGAAATTACGCGGAGCTGACGTTTGTGAGCGGGCCCTATACCCGGGTTCACGACGCGCTCTTCCGTTTCCGAAAACAGATCCCGGCGGTGCTCGGAAAATTCCGTATGGGCCTCCGCGAGATCGAGATCTCCGGGTATACAGTAACCATGACTGGTGCATTTCCCGAAGTCTTCAGGGTACCGGCACTCCCGTTTATAACGAGTTCACGGTTCCAGGGAGACCAACTGGTTCTGGAACTAAAGGTCACAGCCACCGACCTTGAAAACCGTATCCCGGACAGGTTGGTACGCCTCATCGAGGAGAAGATCGAGGCTGCAACCTACGGAGGCAAGGGGGAGCACTGGGAGCTCCTCTTCGAGAGCGGCCCGAAACCTCGATACAGCGAGAAAGACCCCACCACCGAGATGCTCGAGCATGGCTGGATAAAGCATGCTCCGGCCCGGGGGCAGTGGATCTTCGGCCCCCCGGCTGTTCAGCTCTTCAGAGCCTTTGAGACCATCGTGATGAGAGAGATCATCAGCCCTCTTGGGTTCTCAGAGATGATCTTCCCGAAGATGGTCCCCTGGGAAGTGTGGATGCGGTCCGGCCATGCCAAGGGGATATACCCCGAAGTCTACTACATCTGCACGCCAAAGACCCGGGATCCCGCGTACTGGGAGGATGTCAGCGACTACTTCAAGGTGACCGGCGAGGTCTGGGTCGATGAGATCAGGAAACGGATCGACGGCCCTATCGGGGGGATGTGCTATGCACAGTGCCCGCCGTTCTGGCCTTTTGTCCAGGGAGAGACACTCGCAAACGACTGCCTCCCCGCCAGGGTATTTGACCGGAGCGGGACCTCGCATCGTTACGAGAGTGGCGGGATTCATGGCATCGAGCGGGTGGACGAATTCCATCGGATCGAGATCCTCTGGCTCGGGACAGCTGAACAGACGGTGGATATCGCTGAGAAGCTTCATGGAGCGTATCACCGTGTCTTCGAAGACATCCTCGAGCTCGAATGGAGATCAGCGAAGGTCACGCCCTGGTTCATGGCCCAGGAAGGCATGGTCGGCGGCGAGGCGTCCTGCGGGTGCGGTTCCCGGATCGGGACCACCGATTACGAGGCCTATCTCCCCTACAACGAGAGCTGGCTCGAGTTCCAGAACGTGAGCATCAACGGGGACAAGTACCCCAAGGGTTTCAACGTCAAGATCCAGAGCGGTGCCGACTGCTGGTCCGGGTGCTCGGGGATTGGCCTTGAGCGGTGGACCGCCGCATTCCTGGCGCAGAAAGGCTTAAAACCGGAGGACTGGCCGGAGATGGTGGCCAGGCTCGTGGGAGAACCAAAAAATCTGTTCAAATTTCTGTAAAAAAGGTGAATTGAATGGCAAAGAAAAAACAGGTAGGAAGAAGAGTCGAAGGCTGGAAAGCCAAGAGCTGGTATAAGGTCTATACACCTGACAGCCTCGGAAAAGTGTACATCGGTGACACGATCGCCAATGACCCGGACAGCGTGATGGGAAGGGTCATGAGAACAACGCTTGGTGAGATCATCAACGACTATTCACGACAGAATGTGAAGATGAAGTTCAGGGTCTCGAACGTAACCGGCGACGCTGCGTATACCGAGTTCATCGGGCACGAGCTCACCCGTGATTACCTGAGATCGCTCGTCAAGCGCCGGACATCCCGGATCGATGCCCAGGTCCCGATCACCACCAAGGACGGCAAGAAGGTCGACCTCACCGTCACCTGCTATACCCTGACCCGCGCCAACCTAAGCCAGACCCACGCCATACGGGGACTCATGGCCGGTAAGGTGCAGGAGATCGCAAAGGAAGTCGACTTCAACGGGCTCCTGAACGGCATTGTTACCGGGGAGATCTCAAAAGAACTGTTCAAATCGGTCAAGCCTCTCTTCCCTGTCCGCAGGGTTGAGGTCATCAAATCGAAAGTCGGGATAATGAAGGCAGCATAACTGCCCTTTCCCGCTATCCTTTCAGGATACCGTTCTTCTATTCGGATGGTCAAGCATATTACTGTTTAGTCCATATCTCTTCAGAATGACTGCAGAGAAGGTCCTGCTCGTAATTCTCGACGGAATCTCTGACCGGCCCTGCCCGGAGCTCAAGGGGCTGACCCCGCTCCAGGCCGCGCGGAAACCGAATCTTGACCGTGTCGCCAGGGATGGTATCTGCGGTATTATGGATCCCATCGCCCCGGGCATCAGACCGGGTTCGGACACATCGCACCTGAACCTCCTGGGGTATCCGCCCGAAAAGTATTACACGGGGAGGGGGCCGCTGGAAGCTCTCGGCACCGGTATCCGGATGGAGCCCGGCATGATCGGCTTCCGGTGCAACTATGCCACCCTGGATGACCAGGGAAGGGTGATCGACCGGAGGGCTGGCCGGATTCACCAGACCGACGACCTGTCCCGTGCTATCAGCGAAAAAGTTGACCTTTCGGAGATGGGAGTGACGTTCGATCTCAGGTCGGGTGCCGGTCACCGGGCGGCGCTGGCTTTCCAGGGCGACGGTCTGGGGGCATGTGTCTCTTCAAACGACCCGAAGAAAGAAGGGGTTGCACCCCTGCGCTTCAGGGAACTTCGTGATTCTGCAGCGGACAGAAAAACGGCGGAGGCATTGAACATTTTTGTTGAACAGACCAATGCCGTTCTCGGGCGCCATCCTCTCAACCTATCGAGGCGGTCGGAGGGTCTCGCCCCGGCTAACACTCTGCTCATTCGTGGTGCGGGCGAGATGGGCTTTTTTGAGCCCTTCCCGGAGCGCTGGGGACTTTCCGGAAGCGTGATTGCGGCGGCAACCCTGATACAGGGGATCGGGAAGGCCATCGGCCTGCAGTATGTTCCAGTGGCGGGGGCCACGGGGTCCATCGATACTAACCTCGGGGGAAAGGTGGAGGCTGTCCGGAATGAACTCGAGAGCCGGGAGTTCGTGCTCCTGAACATCAAGGGGGCCGATGAGGCGGGGCATGACGGACAGGCAAAAGAGAAGAAGGAATTCATCGAGAAGATAGACGCCTCTCTCGGGCCTCTTATCGGGATCGAGAACTGCCTCCTCGTTATCTGCGCGGATCATAGTACCCCCTGCAGCATACGGGATCACAGTGCGGACCCGGTTCCCATCGTTATACGGGGAGACGGGGTCAGGACCGACAGCGTTCGAACCTTCGACGAATACTCGTGTGCCGGCGGAGGGCTCCTCCGCCTCCCGGGCTCGGCGCTGATGCCCGTCATCTGTGATCTCATCGACCGGGCAAAGAAATACGGGGCCTGATCGGATGCAGACAGGAAAAAAGTGGCTAGACCTTGCCGAGATATTCGGGGTCAGTAATGTGGTCCTTATCGAACCATCGTATGCCGATCTCCCGGATCCCCGCTATACATCCGCCCTCGTCTCTCTCCCGGGGGACCAGGGCCGGTTGCTCATCGATGAAGAGTCTGATCCCCTCTCCCTTGCCGTGCATACCGGTGACGATACCTGGGCTGCAGGATGTTTCATGCTCAGACCGCCTACGGCCTCGGTCATCACCCGGTTCGAAGAGCTCGGTGGTGAATTGTTCCAGGAGAACAGGGATGTCTGGGAGGCATCGGTCAGGGCATGGTACAGCCATTGGATTGCTGGAGAAGTGACACCAGCTCTTGAAGACCTGAATCCCGCACGGATAGGAGGAATCAGATCTCTCGTCAAGGACCTGTGGGGTGAGGGGCAGGGTCGGGGTTGCCTCGATTTCTGCTGCGGGTCAGGCCTCGGATCGCTCGTCCTCCGGGACCTGGGATACAGCCTTCTTTCGTGCGACAACGATGCAAGCCTCCTCTCCCTGGGATTTTTTACGAAAAGACTTCTTCCCGAAGAGACGATCTGTATCGATGCCACATACGCTGACACCTACATCACGAAGACCGATCTCGGGCTCGGTCTCATGTTCGGTGAGATCAACCGTTTCAATACCGAGCTCTGGGAACAGATCACCGGTATGCTTGTTTCACTCACGCATCGCTCCATTGTCACCACGGGAACGGAGGAGGAGGCTGTCCTTGTTGCCGGCTGGGCCGCTGAAGGCGGCGGGGCTACAGAGATCCTGGAAAACGATAACGACCCCCTGTACGATAGATGGGTCTGCGCCATAACAGGACCGTAAGAGCCAGTGTATTCCCGAACAAACGGCGGAGAAAGGCCAGATTATTTGCGGTTCTTTCTCTTCTCCCTCTCCTGATCTTCCCGGGCGCTACCGCACTCAAGGTCGGTCAGGATCTCCAACGGATCTTCATGAATTCTCGCGAGAACAAGGATCTCGCTTAAACGTTCAATACCGATGAAGTGTTCAGCCATGACGCGGGCAAGATCCGAGAGCACGATAACGCCGTCGACACGTGTGACCAGACCGCGTTCAAGAAGTTCCGGCAGAACCGGTTCCGTGGAGCCTACCATCGTCGATCCTATCCGTTCCAGGTCGCGCTCGTTTCCCGTGCAGACGATTGCGTTGGCCACGAACTCCTCCGAGCTCTGTTCCCTGTCATGCTCGGGGGCAACCTCCTCCATCTCTCCCTTCAGGAGTCTCATGGCCATCTCCTCTTCTGTCCGGGAATCCCCGCGGGCATAGGAGGCTCCGGGTTCTGCCAGGATCACCACTTTTCCGAGGTCATGGAAATCGGGGCGGCCGGCCCTGCCGGCCATCTGGTTGAACTCCTGGACCGAGAGCCAGGAGATCCCCATGGCAAGGGAGTCGAAGATGACCTGCGATGCGGGAAAATCAACGCCGGCCCCGAGGGCAGCGGTGGTAACCACGGCCCGTAGTTTCCCGGTGAGAAACCGGTCCTCGATATCTCTCCTCTCCTTCGCGGTCAGGCCGGCATGGTACGGGCCATATTTCGGTCCGAGGGCCTCTGCGACAATGTGGCAGCGGGCCCGCGAATTGGTAAAGATGATGGTCTGCCCATGGAACCCTTTTGAGGAGATGTGCTTGTATTCTCCTTCGCAGAGCTTCTTGATGGTCGGAATCTTCTGTTTGTATTCAAGGAATATCAGGTAACGTTCGAGCGCTACCGGGCGGTCGTCGTACCTGACCAGAGTGGCGTTCAGTTTCTTTGCCAGGGTCTTGGGTGACCCGACGGTAGCAGAAAGGTAGAGGAACTGGGCCTTCGGGGCAAGGTATTTCAGCCGGGCGATCAGTCCGTCCAGCCGGTGGCCCCGGTCCTTGTCTTCAAGCATCTGGATCTCGTCGATGACCACGGTCCCGATATTCCGGAGCCGTGTCCCGCAACGGATCAGATGATCAATTCCCTCATAGGTCCCAACAACGAGGGGGGCCCGAACATTCCGGTCTCCGAAAGGCCGGCTGTCAGGCAGGTGTATCCTGCTCTTCCCGATCAGGATTCCCACTCCGGCCAGGTCTGCATAACGCTCCTGGAACCTCTGGTATTTCTGGACGGCAAGGGCTACCAGAGGGACGAGGAAGAGGGTCTGGCCTCTGCCTTCGAGAATGTTCTTCATCCCCGCCATCTCGCCGACAAAAGTCTTTCCGCTCGCCGTTGCCGATACAACCAGCAGGTCTTTTCCGTAGAGCAGCCCGGCGTCGACCGCCATCTGCTGGACCGGCATGAGGTTCACGATCCCCGATGCCTCGATGAAATTCCGGGGCAGGGAGAGCTCTTCCAACCGTGCGGTCTGCTGGACCGGATGAGCATCGATCCTGTCAAAGAGGGTCTCGGACATCCGGACCTGCTCGGGCTGGATACTGGCGAGCACCATGTCGACATCCCGGTACTTCTCGAGGAGGGTCTCCATGTGTGACATCGCCTGCCGCCCCACCCTCCCCATGTGGGCGAGTTCCCTCCGCAGTTCCCTCCTTGCACACTCCGGGCAGATCGACTCTGTCTGCCGGTAGCGTATTGAGGTGGCGGGAGTGAGCGGTGTGATCTTCTCTTCGAGAAGGCAGACCCGGCAGAGATTGACCAACGTAAAAGAAATCTGAAAGCCGGAGAGAAAGGCCTCGAAGAGGGATTCATGGGCGGTCAGGAATACCTCGGCCTTCCGAAGAGAAGCAATCAGGTCTTTTGTCGGCGTGTTCCTGAACTGTTTCCGGGTTCCCCAGCGGAGCCTGTACTGGACGGGACGGGGACCTTTGGGGGTCTCCGACATCTCAACGAACCCGGTTCCTCTGACGTGATGATTGTCGAGGAAGAGGATCTTGTAGTTCCCCTTCTGGGGATGGATTATGACCCTCATGACGCGATCAGGTCATGAATCTGGTAGGTGAGCCCGGCACCTTCGAGCCGTTTCAGAAAATCGGTAAACTCCTCATCGACAATGATGATCGCACAGTCGAGGCCATGGAACGCCGCTTCAATCACCCCTTCCCGTGAACCAAAGAACATATCGGGTGTCCGTCCGCACCGTCTGAGGGCTATCATGGCCTCAAGGCCGACCGCAGCCACGAAACCGGCTTTGCTGACGACCTCTGTCAGCCGGTCTTTTCTCACCATCCGGGATCCTCCCCGCTGAATCCGGGGCACCTTGCAGACGTGAATCGTTCCTTCCGAGTGGTCGATGATTCCCGAGAGGCGGGCTATCCCGACATCCTCTCCGGCCCGGGCATCCCGTATCACCGACCCCATCGCACTTCGTGGTTCCTTCGAGGCATACAGCAGCCCTTCCCGCATATACACGCCGACAGTGTCTCCCTCACCCAGATCCTCTGCGGCAAGGGCAGTCCAGGTCGAGACCTGCTGGATGATGTCCCTTCGTATGTGCCTTGCATAGCTCTCGAGTGCTTCGGCATGGTTGAGAACCCATTCGATCCCTTCCCGGGTTACGCCATATCGTCCCCGGCCATGGGCGGCGACCATCCCGTCGTCCACGAGTTCCCGGATGTACTCGGAAACCGCCTGAGGTGTCACTCCCAGTTTCTGGGCTATCTCCTGCTGGCGGACAGCAGGCTGGTGCTCGGCGATCTCGACAAGAATCTGGAGACGGGAGACCTCCCTTTTGCTGCGGAGTATAGAATAGAGGGGATCCTCAAAGACTCCGGTCAAGCAACACCAGTCCCTGGCCTTTCACATCGAGATGTGGGATACGTTTTGCCAGGCCTTTGATGAAGACGGGACTCACATTGAACTTGCGTGCAATATCATTGATCGAACTATTTCCGTTTTCCAGTTCACCTTCAATCTTCTCCACCATCATGCGGAGATTTTCATCGTTCGATACTGATATGTAGATGAGATCTGAAAGGTCTGCAAAATTACACTGGAAATTTGCCCGGAATTTGTTATATGTCGCCCTGAACTCCCGTACCGGTCTCTGGCCCGGCTCCGGCATTCTCCATTGTTCCTCGATGAGATTTCCCTTCTTCAGGATAGTGATGCACTGACCGACATCGCCATCCTTCAGCTGTTCATCAATTTCCTCCTCTGTCATCCAGGATCGGTTCAGAAGGTCATAGACCTGCTTGTAACAGCTGTTATTGAAGGTGATGAGAAGGGGGACTAAATCCACCGGATCGTTAACTATTCGAATATGGCCGGTCACCAGTAAAACCCTATTAATATATGCGGCAATAAATCAATAAAGTTTTGTAGGAATCCAATGGAGAAAAGCGGGAAGATTGTTGTCCGCGGAATTGTGCAAGGTGTTGGTTTTCGCCCTTTTGTCTATGCAACGGCCAGGAAATATGGAATAAAGGGGTGGGTAAAAAATCTCGGCAGCGAAGTCGAGATATGTGCAAAGGGAGACCATTTTTTTGAATTTCTTGAGGCGATACGACCCGGCCCTCCCTTATCGAGAATCGACAGCATCAGTGTGAATCCATCCGATTGCGCTGCAGCCGGTGACTTCACTATCCTTCCGAGCGGCAAAGGGACGCTGTCGGGAATGATTCCGCCCGATGTGTCCATCTGCAGGGACTGCTTCGACGATGTCACCTGCCCGGGCGGACGCTACCAGGGATACTGGGCTACCTCCTGCGTGAACTGCGGCCCCCGCTACAGTATCATCAGCGAACTCCCGTATGACCGTGAGAGGACGTCCATGGCAGTCTTCCCTGTCTGTCCAGACTGCAACAGCGAATATCATGATCCCGCAAGCCGGAGACATCACGCCCAGACCATAGCCTGTCCAGTCTGCGGCCCCGGCCTCTCGCTCCTGGACCAGCAGGGGAATCATGTCGAATGCTGTGACGTGATCCGGGAAACGGCCATGCTCCTCGACAACGGCTCGATCGTGGCTATACGGGGGGTTGGCGGATTTCATATCGCCTGCATCGAAGAGTCGGCAGGAGACCTGAAGAGGAGACTGGGAAGAACGGAACAGCCATTCGCGGTCATGGTCAGACCCGATTATATCGGGAGGATGACCCGGCTCTCCGCTGCAGAACGGATGATCCTTGAGAGCATCGAACATCCCATTGTCGTGCTCGAGAAACGAGATCCAACCGCCCATCCTGATATCAGCAATCTCCATACCCTCGGCTGCATGCTCCCCTACACCGGCCTGCACCATCTCCTCTTCAGCTTCCTCCATCATCCCCTGCTGATCATGACCAGTGCCAACATGCCGGGATATCCCATGATCACCGATATCGACAGGATCATGGCGAAGCTCAACCGCGATGTGGATTTCTTCCTCAATCACAACCGGCGTATCGTGAACAGGTGTGATGACTCGGTGGTACGGGAAGGCTACATCATCCGGCTCTCCCGTGGAATGGCCCCCCGGAGGACGCAGGTCGATCTCGGCAGTCCCTGCATTCTCGCCGTCGGCCCGGAACTGAACTCGAACATAAGCATCTACAAGGATGGCTTCTGCATCACTTCTCCTCATATTGGCAATGTCAGGAATCCGGGGACCTTTGACTACCTGAAGGAGACCGTCGAGAAACTCGGAACCCTCCTTGGTGCCGAATTCGATGTCATCGCCCATGATGCGCACCCCCAGTTCCTTTCAACCCGGTTTGCCAGGGAGCTCGCGAAAGAGACCGGAGCCGAACTGGTACCAGTCCAGCATCACCGGGCTCACGTGGCATCTTCAACCGACCAGCCCTGTATCGGGATCACTATCGATGGAGTCGGCTATGGCGATGACGGGTCTGTCTGGGGCGGAGAGGTTTTCGCCGGCCGGACCCCTGATTTTGAACGTGTCGCCCACCTCGAAGTTGTGCCAATGCCCGGTGGAGATCTTGCTGCAACCTATCCCGAAAGGATGGTGTATGGCATCCTGCCTGAACAGGCCGTTGTCGAGATCATGGCATCCCGGGGCTGGACAGAGGTCGAGCTCGACATCCTTGAGGGGCAGCTTGAGAAAGGAGTCAATGTGGCACGCACCAGCAGCACAGGAAGAGTCCTTGATGCTGTTTCTGCCCTTCTCGGCATATGCCGGGAGAAGACCTACGACGGGGAACCTGCTATGAAACTCGAATCCTCGGCCATTTCAGGGAGGCCCCATGTATGGGACCTTGAATATCTCACCGATGGTCCCAGCGAGGTCCTGTCGACACGCACCCTGTGTAAGAGAGCTCTTCTCGAATACTCACTCGCACGGAAAGACAGGGCCAGCGATATATCAGATATCGCCGCATCCTTCCAGTACAACCTGGCCCGGGGCATTGCCGGGCTGGCCATTCATGCGGCAAGAGACAGGGGCCTGGAGCTGGTAACATTGTCCGGAGGAGTGGCCTACAACCGGGCAATCCGTGAGACCCTGGCAGACGAGATCCGGAAAGCAGGCCTCACCTTTGGAATCAACGCCGATTATCCCCTCGGTGACGGGTGTATCTCTTATGGCCAGTGTTTGTCGGCAGGAAAAAAAGGATAATTATTTCTTCAGGAAAACGCCGAAAGAAGGGCTGCGATGTCAGGGATCATCATGGCCGTGACCGTAGTGATATCCCCGGGGTAAATTGTGACCTCACGCTCAACTTCCGCGTATCCCGGGAGTTCGAGATCAAGGTCGTAGGTTCCCGGCGGAATCGATGTGAAGAGACCGGGGCTTATCCCCAGGTAGACATCGTCCAGGAAGACTGAACTCCCGAAGGGAACGGTATAGACAAACAGACCGCCTGTCGTTGGGACAGGAGGGAAAGGTCCCGTTGTCGGAGACGTTGTTGGTGCCGTGGTAGCTGATGTAGTCGGGGCTGTTGTCGGCGCCGTTGTCGGTGGGGTCGGGCCTTCACCATGTTCGAGGACTATCTTCTGGGTGACTGCCACCATGTTCACGGGGATGCTGACTTCGAGTGTGACAGGGACATATCCTGCTTTGAAGACGGTAACCTGCCGTAACCCTGCCGGAACCTTGTCGATGGCGGTATTCGATGACCCCATCTCGACGCCATCCACGAATACTGTAGCGGTTGGTTCTGAGATAACGTATAAGCCGCCTTTCCCGGTCGGGGGTGGGACTGTTGTGGGAACTGTTGTCGGTGCAGTTGTTGGGGGTGTCGTTGGTGGTGTCGTCGGCACTGTTGTGGGTGCAGTTGTCGGTGCGGTAGTCGGCGCCGTTGTCGGTTCAGTTGTGGGTGCAGTTGTCGGTGCGGTAGTCGGCGCCGTTGTCGGTG
>JAJRBS010000043.1 GCA_028679325.1 Methanoregulaceae archaeon
ATCTGTTTCCAGACCTCCCGTCGCGATTCGGGATCGAGCCCGATAGTCGGTTCGTCGAGGAAGAGGATCGAGGGTCGGTGGATGAAGGCCCGGACGATCTCGAGCTTCCTCCTCATACCTCCCGAGAACGTGCTCACCCGTGCTTCTGCACGGTCAGAGAGATCCACCATGGCCAGGAGCTCCGGGATTCTGGCCTCCAGCGTGGCGTCGTCCACGTTCTGCAGCCGGCCGTAAAAATCAAGGTTGTCGTAGGCTGAAAGTTCCAGGTCAAGCGTGCTGTTCTGGGGGCAGACGCCGATGCGGGCCCGGATCTTCTCGGGTTCCCTGGTCACCTCGTAGGACTCGATCGATGCCGTTCCCGAGGTCGGCTTCATCAGGGTGGTGAGGATCCGGATCAGGGTGCTCTTGCCGGCACCGTTCGGCCCGAGGAGGCCGAAGATCTCTCCCCTCCTCACGGTGAAAGAGACGTCATCGACGGCAACCACCGTCCGGGCATTCTGAAATACCTTGGTTATCTTCTCTATCCGGATGATATCGTCACCGGGATTCTTCCCTTTCTCACCAGCCTGGTCTTCCGGGTCAGGATCTCTCCCGGTCATGGCGGTGCGGAGTCCGGGATCTTCCCAATGATCCTGTTCAGGTTCGCAAGCGACTCGTCAAGGAGACGCATATCGCCATCGCTCAGGTCCGAGAAGAGATCCCTGATATCGTCCCTGAAAAAATTCCCAATGTCCCGAAGCCTCTTCCTGCCTCCTTCCGTGACCTGGATCCTGATGATCCTTCTATCGGTGATATCCGGTAATCTTTCGACCAGCCCTTCTGCGATCAGGTCGTCCACGAGCCGTGTCATGTAGGGCTTCGATATGTAGAGTCTCCGACCGACATCGGAGATAGGCAGGGGGCCGTGCTGGATCAGCACACCCAGAACACGGTGGCCTGCGATCTTCTTCCCGGAGATCCCCCGTCCCCGCGAGATGACCTTGTTATGAATCAGCGGGACGAGCAGGATCAGATTGCCGGCGACCCTCCCTATCGTCTCGCCCCGGTCTCCGGCCCCCTCCCCCTGTCTTTCTCCCGGCATGTCTTTCAGGACCTCCGCTTCTTCCACCGGGTCCGGAGGATAAAGATCAGGGCAATAACCCCGATGATGATCACGGCTATGATCCCGGGACTGGCGAGGAGGGCCTGGAAGCCGGTCGGGGCGACCACCGATACCGGGACCGGGATCCGGAGGGAGACCTGGTCATTGTCCAAGGCGTCGCGGTACCGTATCTCGGAGTCGAGAGAATAGGACTTGACTGTTGCCGCGGAATCGACGGTCACCTCGAACACCGCAGTACCCGTCTCTCCCGGCTCGAGAGTCCCCAGGTAGGAGGTGTCATCGCTGGTGGTGAAAGGATCGATGGCGTAGATCCGGGCCTCGGCAGAATAGACAGTCGATGAGCCGGCATTCTTATACTCGACAGTCAGGAGGTGTTGCCCCCCCGGCGTCACTTCAGGAGGCGGGGATACGACGTCAAAAGCTATCCGGGCAGAGACCGGGATCCCGATCACGACCGGGGCCGAGACGATGAAGTTCCCGTTCTGGTCTTTATACTGGACGGTCAGGTTCACCGGATAGTTCTGGGCCTCCCCGTTCGCCGACACGGCGACCTTGAAGGGGACGGTGACCACCGAGCCCGCCGGAAAGTCGCCGATATAGACGCTCCCGACCGAAGGCTGGACCGGGCTGTTCGGGGCGGGAGCCAGGACCAGGACGGCATCGGTCCCGTTCTCGTGCCCCTGGTTCCGGAGCCCGACGGTTACGAACCCCTCTGCTCCTACCGGTATCTGGCCGGTATCAAGGGAGACGACGTCGAGCAGGATCTCCGGCTTGATCTGGATGGGGAGGTCGAGGGTCACATCCTTCGTCTGGTAGTAGTACTGCAGTGAGTCCTGCCCGTACTGGTCGGCATGAGCAAGGTAGGTGTAGTGGACCATCAGGGGAAGGTTATAGCTCCCTGCCGGGGCGTCAGGGGCGATCCGGGACCTGAAATACACCATCATCTGGTCTCCACCCGGTAAATCGCCAACCATCTGGGGGTCGGACAGGATGGTTACCGGTGCATCCCCGGGAGAAAGGGTAAGGGTCATCAGCTTGGCCGTATTCGGAAGGTCCGCCGGCGTCAGCGTCGTCGGGTAGGTGAACTCGAACTCGATCAGCCCGCTGTTCTGGATGACCACCGGGATGGTGGTCTCTGTCCCTGGCGAGAACTCGTTTGCCCCTGACACAGTCGCGGACAGGACCGGGCTTCCGGACAGGACTTTCGTACCGGCCATGGCCGGTCCGGACCACAGGCAGCAGATGCAGACAAGTATTGCAAGATAACAGACAAATCGGGAACCGGTCCCTTGAATCTCCACTCTTTTCCTCCTTCCTGTTTAACGCCGGATAGTCTTTGCCGGCATTGCTTGCAGAAAAAATTAGTTTCTTCACTTAATAATTTTATGATTAAACTATTTCCAAAAAACCCGGGTAACTGTACACCTGGCTTCACTCTCAGGATCCTGTCCTGGTTACCATCCGGTCTTCAACCCTTGTGCATGATTTATTTCTGCTCCACCCCATACTCTTGCAGATGCGAACCGGCCGCCACCAGTACTTCCTTGACCTCGCCTTCCGCTGTGCCCACCAGGGCACCTGCCTCCGGAGGAACTTCGGGGCCATCATCGTCGATGAGTACAACACCATCGTCTCCACCGGGTACACAGGGGCCCCGAGAAAGCAGGTGGACTGCACGGAACTCGGCCGCTGCTGGCGAAAGGAGCACCAGATCCCGTCCGGCTCCAACTACGAGAAATGCCGGAGCGTGCACGCCGAGATGAACGCCCTCTTGCAGGCCGGGAAGCTCGCCCGGGGCTGCACACTGTACCTGGCCGGATATGAGGTCGATACCGAGAACCTGACCCGGATCTGGCCCTGCTTCCTCTGCTCGAAGATGATCGTGAATGCCGGCGTGAAGACCATCATCATGCGGACAAGCCCGGCTTCTTTCGAGGAGATCGACCCGGCCATCCTGTACCAGAAACGGAGCCGTGAGGCGCTGGAGGCCTAGGCCCCCGTCCCCTATCGCCACCTATTTCCTGTCCTGTTTCTCACACAGATCTGCAGATCCGATGTTCACCTCTCCACGATATTTGATCCCCGCCATTGTCATCGTGGTCCTTTTATTTGCCGCCGGGCCGGGGTACCTCACCTACGAGGCCTCGCATCCCGTGGTCACCAGCCTCGAGATTAAAGGTATGCCGGAGAGGATCGTGTTCATCGCCGACCCTCACCTCCGGGAGGGAAATGCAGAGAATGTCCATCAGCTGATCCGCCAGATCAACGGGCTTGAACCGTCTGTCGTCCTGATAGGGGGGGACTTTACTGCCGGAGACGAGCAGAACCTTTCCCTTCAGGACGCCTGGCGGGAGCTCGATGCTCCGGTGTATGCCGTGCTGGGGAACCATGACTACCGGGCCGGGATCGACGGCGGCGGGCTGGAAGGGAGGATGGCCTGGACAGCCGAGATACTCCTCCGGGCCCGGGGTCTCGATACACGAGGCTACTACAGCACTGTTATCGACAGTACCCCTGCAGATGCCTTGGAGAGGAGGCTCAAGGAGAACGGGGTGACAGTTCTCCGAAACGAGGCAGTGGAAGTCTCGTGCGGCGGGAAGAATATCACCCTTGTCGGTGTGGACGACCTCTGGGCAGGAAGGGCCGACCCCCCCGACGTGGCGAGGGACGGGTCGCCGGTCATCTACCTGGCGCACGAACCAGTCGTCTCCCCGGACTGGGAGGCAGACCTGGTCCTCTCCGGACATACCCACGGAGGGCAGTTCAACAACGCCATCTTCCAGTTCCTGAACCTCCTGGAAGTCGCCGATATCCAGGGATTCCACCGGAAAGGAGACGTTCTGTTGTATGTCACGCGGGGGGTCGGGACATCAGACTCCCGGACGGACAGGAGATTCCTTGCCCCACCGGAGATAGTCCTCATCAACCCCGGGGCGTGAGAAGCCGGTACCTTCTGTCCTCTTCTCTGGTCATTGCCGTTACTGGTTCTCCTGAATCCATTTCAGACAGGAGAAGGCTCATATCCTCCCGCAGGCACCATTCTTATGAAAAAGGACCAGGGTCCAGGGGTGCGGAGAGCGTGTACGCAATAAGGTTCTACCGGATGTATGACATCGGGAAGGAGGTCGACCTCAAGAAGCTTGACGCCGCTCTGGCGACAGCCTACACCCCGGAACGGGCCGGTTTCACCCGGGTCAACCCGAAGTCCATCCTGATGCAGACCCCCCCGCTGTCCTTCCACCTGCCTCCCGTGAATCTCGGGTGCGACGGGAGGGAGTATACCCTGCAGGCAACGGCCAGGGTCTACGATATCGGTGCCGTCAGTCTCTGTTTCATTCTCGAGGACAGGGAGTCCTCCAGTGCCAGGCTGAAGGAGACGGCGCTTCGTTTTTGCGGCCAGAGGGGACTTGATCCCCTCTTCTCCGATGCTCTTGCCCGGATCCGCGAGATACTCCTGCCCACCATCGGGACCCTGGCTATTCACCAGGGCTTCTACGAGGATTACACCATCTACGTCACCGACAAGGACGACCCTGCCCTGGACCCGGTGGTGCTACTGCTGGGCGATGAGCGCCCTGTCTCACACCCGGTCCGGGAAGACATCCTGAAGTACTCCCTCTCCTACTACATGGACGACCGTACCATCCTCTCCTGGGACGCGGCCCTGATCGTCAGCCCTGATCCGGCCCGGGACATCATCGAGCTGATCGAGTTCGCCAATATCCAGGCACTCGAGCTCCGGTACTATGACCGTGTCCTGACCCAGCAGATGGAGAAGATGTACGATGAGATCGAGGCGGCGGACCGGCTGTCGCAGTTCCGGAGGCTCCGGCTTTACCACAGCATCATGCTCGGGCTCATGGAGACCCAGTCCGAGATCTCGGACATAACCGACAAGGTGGACAACCTGATCAAGGTGACCGAGGACGTGTACTATGCCCGTGTTTACGACGCTGCCCTTGCCGTGCTCAGGATCCCCCTCTGGAGGGAGAGTGTCGACCGCCGTATCGAGATCATCCGCCAGAATTACATGATGCTCTCAGACGAGGTCAATATCCAGCACTCGAACTTCCTCGAGCTGGTCATCATCATCCTGATCGCCATCGAGATCATCCTCTTCATCGTGACGACCTTCACCTGACCTGGTTCCATCGACCCCTTCCCGAAAGGGACCTCTTTTTCCAGGGGGTCTGGAAGAGAGGATTATTCGTAACTCTTCGCAACCACCGGAGAGGAAAAGACCTTATTGGAAGGAGACCCACCGAGCTGTAGAGCGGCTGATCGCCCCAGGATCTGTATGATCTCACCAGAAATCCTCCCGCTGGTCATCTTCATTGCCCGCGTCGTTGAGACCAGCCTCGAAACGATCCGGATGATCTATATCACCCGTGGCCACCAGTACCTGGCCGCAGGGATCGGGGTGGTCAAGGTGGCAATCTGGCTTCTTTCCACCGGACTTGTCCTGACCAACCTCCAGAACATCGCCGGCATTGTGGCCTATATCGCCGGGTATGGTGTCGGGACCATCATCGGCATGGAACTTGAAAACCGTATCAGCATCGGCAGTGTGGTGGTCCGGGTCATCAGCCGCGGTGATCCGGCCTCCTTCATGGAAAAGGCAGCCAGCATGGGGTTTGGGATCACCCGCCTGGAGGGGAGCGGGTACTATGATTCGGCTGTCGTTGTTCTTCTGATGGTACTCCCGAGAGTGGAACTGCCCCGGTTGCTGGCCGTTATCCATGACGATTTCCCTGACCTCCTCTTCACGGTCGAAGATGTCAGGAAGGCGAGCGAGAGCGGGAGGATCTATTATGGGAAGTCGTCAGGATGGATCTCGCGGTTTTTCGGGTGGTAACGGGCCGCCCTAGTAACCCCATCAGGACGCACAAGATCAACATCTTTTTCCCCTCCAACTCTGCACACACTGGTATGGGCTTTCCTGCCCGGGAATGACGGTAGAAGGAACCGGAACCTTCGATACCCGAATTCCTGAAGCACGTGTTCACGGAGGGTCTGGAAGGCGTAACAAGGGACCTGGTTACATGAACAGGGGAGGTGGCGGGCACGACGACGAGAAAGCTAGATGTGCGACACCCGGAATGCACGGTGTGAAGAGATGAGAAAGACCACAGCAGCTTTTTTGGCCATAACAGTGATTGTCCTGGCTGGGATCGGCGGATGGTTACTCATTGTCGCCCTGAATAACCCGAAGACTCCCCTCGACGAGATCACGGTCGCCTACTCCCCCTTCGAGTCCGGCGCTCTCTTCTGGATCGCCGAGGACCGTGGTTATTTCAGGCAGAACGGCCTGAACCTGACCCTGAAGAAGTACGATTCCGGGGCTGAAGCGCTCAGCAGTGTCGTGAACGGAGAAGCGGATATTACCGTCGGAGTTACCGAGTATCCCCTTGTCTGGAGGGCTTTCCAGGGCACCCCGGTCCGGGCGGTAGGAACCATTGATAAGGGTGATTTTATTTACATCGTCGCGAGAAAGGACCGGATAGGGAATATCTCGGATCTCAAAGGAAAAAAGATCGGGACAACGGTCGGAACGGTCGCCGAGTTCCATCTCGGGAGATTCCTCATGCTTCACGGTATGAGTATGAGGGATATCACCCTCGTCGATGTGAAGACGCCGGAAGGATGGGTGAATGAAGTTGTCGATGGAAATATCGATGCCATGTGCACCGCCCAGCCTTACGCACGCGAGGCCCGCAACCGCCTGGGGGACAACGCACTTTTCTGGCCGGCACAGAGCAACCAGCCTCTGTTCGCGCTTATTATCTCGACAGATGAATGGATTGACGGAAATCCGGATGAAGTCGAACGATTCCTCAAGGCCCTTGTGATTGCTGAGGAATTTGCCATTGAACATCCGGAGGAAGCCAAAAAGATCGTGCAGGAGCGTCTGGATCTGGACCCGGCCTACATGGACATGGTCTGGAGCCAGAACCAATTCGCCGTGACCCTTGATCAGTCCCTCATCCTTGCCATGGAAGATGAAGCGCGGTGGATGATCGCGAACAACCTGACGAACGCGACTGAGGTGCCCGACTTCCGGAACTACATCTATGAGGAAGGATTGAGAGCTGTGAGACCGGGATCCGTGAATATTATCGGGTGAGGAAAATGGATCAAGGACATAGATATGAAAAGGAGCGATGCCCCCCTTCATGAGGTTTATAAAGAAACAAGTCCTTGAAAAGATCTACCGAGCATCGGCGGGGATGGTAAAGCAGGGACCATGAAGATCAGGACTCAGTTGATTGCGGGGATGATAGTCTTCGGGGTTCTCATCATCTGCATAGCGATACTCTTCATCAACACGAACCTCCAGGCAGAGGAGCTCGACCGCCAGGAACAGGTCGCAAACGAGATCGCCCTCCAGGTCGGGGAACTCGGGTACCTCTCGAACGATTACATCCTCTACCGGGAGCCCCAGCAGGCCGAACGATGGGAGACAAAGTACTCCTCGATCTCGGACCTCGTGTCCAGCCTCCCGGCGGTGAGTCCGGAGGAGCAGGCGATCGCCGGCAACCTGGCGGCAAATCTCCGGAACACCCGGGCGGTCTTCGATGATATCCGGTCGAGCCCGGCCCCGGCGGAAGACACAGCTGGTTTCGTCCAGCTCTCCTGGAGCAGGATGGCTGTCCAGAACCAGGGGATGATCTTCAATGCGGGGAGGCTTGCCCATCTCCTCGGTGACCAGGCCGATGAGATGAGGCAGGCGCGGACTCTCCTCATCCTTGCGCTGTCCGGAGCCTTTGTTGCCTTCCTCTTCACCAGCTACACCCTTTTCTTCCGGCGGGCATTGCACTCTATCGCCGACCTCCAGGAAGGGGCACGAATTGTCGGTTCCGGAGACCTCGGGTACAAGATCCTGGAGAAGGGAGACGATGAGATCACGGATCTCTCCCGGTCATTCAACCGGATGACTGCGAACCTGAAGACCGTGATTGCCTCGAAAACGGAACTCGAGCGGGAGATCGCCGAACGTGAAAAGGCCGATAAAGCCCGCCGTAAGAGCGAGGAGCGCTACCAGACCCTCTTCGAGAATATGTCGGAAGGGTTCTTTATTAATGAGGTTATTTTCAATTCCGAAGGCAAGCCCAGCGATTTCCGGTTCCTGAAGGTAAATCCGGCGTTCGAGAGGCAGACAGGCCTGAAGGCAGAAGATGTCATCGGACGCACGGCGTTCCAACTTTTCCCTGAAGCTGATCCTGCGAGGCTCGAGATTTTTGAGAACATCCTCCTGTCCAGGGAGCCTGTCCATTTCGAGGAAGAATTCGACCCTCTCGGGAGGTGGTTTGCGGTCAGTGCCTACCTGACAGAACAGGATCGGATTGCGGTGGTTTTCAGTGACATCACCGAACGGAAGAAGGCGGAGGATGCTCTCCGGGAGAGCGAAGAACGGTTCAAGTCGTTCTACGAGAATGCACCAGTCGGATTCGCCTTCCTTGATCCTCACTTCCGGTACCGGTATATCAACCAACGCCTGGCTGAAATGAACGGTTATTCTGTCACTGATCATATCAATCGGACAGTCGAAGAGATGGTTCCCGGGCTCTGGCAGTCAGCGAAACCGGCCTTCGAACAGGTGCGCGATACGAGACTGCCGATCCCGGCTTTCGAGATTCATGGTGAGACTGGTGCATTCCCGGGCATCACGAGATTCTGGCTGGAGAGCCTCTACCCGGTCGTCATGCCGGATGGTCGTTTCATCGGAATCGGCGTCATGATCCTTGACATCACCGAACGAAAAGAAGCCGAGCTCGCACTCCGTGAGAGCCGTGAACGGCTAAACGAGGCCCTTGATCTCCTTGATGCCGTCACCAAGGGGACCGATGTCATCATCGCCGCCCAGGACCCCTCCTTCCGGTACACCTACTTCAACCGGGCCTATGCCGACGTGATACGGAGGCTTACCAGGAAGGACATCGTTGTCGGGATGAGCCTGTTCGAGGTCTTTGACGGTCTGCCCGATGAACTGGAGAATTCTGTCAAGGAGTGGGGCCGGGTTCTTGGAGGGGAGAGCGTGAACCGGAGGGTCAACTTCGGCGAACCCGGGCTTTCAAGGAGGACCTATCATGTCCTCCACACCCCGATCCGGGATTTCACGGGCTCAGTGGTCGGCGCCGGTGAGGTTGCCTATGATGTCACAGAACAGGCACGGATGGAAGACGAACTGCGGGAGACACGGAACTACCTTGAGAACCTGATCACATTCGCCAATGCACCGATCATCGTGTGGGATCCTGAACTCCGGATAACCCGTTTCAACAGGGCCTTCGAGTACCTGACAGGGAGAAAGGCCGAAGAGGTCATGGGAAAGAGCCTCGACCTCCTGTTTCCGGATGAGACAAGGGGCGAGTCACTCGAAAAGATCTACCAGACACTCAAGGGGGAGAGGTGGGAGACGACTGAGATCCCCGTCCTGCACAGGGACGGATCAGTGAAGACTGTGATTTGGAACTCTGCAACCATCTTTGATGAGGAGACAGGAGTACCCGTCTCGACCATCGCCCAGGGCCAGGACATCACCGAGAGGAAGGCGGCCGAGGAAGCCCTGAAGCAGTATGCCATCAACCTCAAGAGGAGCAATGAAGACCTTGAGAGGTTCGCCTATGTCTCCTCCCACGACCTGCAGGAGCCCCTGCGGAATGTGGTGATCTTCACCCAGCTCCTCGAGCAGAAGTATGGCGGGCAGATGGGAGAGGAGGCTGACGAGTATCTCCGGTTCGTGGTTGATGCCGGGAAGAGGATGCAATCCCTGATCAGCGACCTCCTGGCATACTCCCGGGTCACAACCAAGGAGAGCAGGATGGTCAGAACTGAGAGCGAAGCCGTCCTGCAGGAGACTCTTGCCGCCCTGAAGCCACGGATAGACCGGTGCAATGTCCGGTTAACGGTCGACCCTCTCCCACCCGTCGTAGCCGACGCCACCCAGCTCGGCCAGGTCTTCCAGAACCTCATCACGAACGCAATCAAGTTCAGAAAGCAGGATGTGATGCCGGAGATTCACATATCGGCAAGGCGCCTGGACGGGATGGTCCTGTTCTCGGTGCAGGACAACGGGATAGGGATCGATCCCGAATACTTCGACAAGATCTTTGTCATCTTCCAGAGGCTGCACGGCTATGAAGCCTACGAAGGGACCGGTATCGGGCTAGCCCTCTGCAAGAGGATCATCGAGCGGCATGGCGGCCGGATCTGGGTCGAGTCCGGGGTGGGGAAGGGCTCGACCTTCTTCTTTACCCTTCCGGCAGCGGATTGAAAAAAAGGTTCATTCGGGGATGCCGAACGCTTTCTTGGTCCCCGGAAGGAAGCAATAGATGAGGATCAGGGCGCTGATGATGATCGCCGGAAGGAGTGCCTCCCACGATGTGCCGCCGATGATCGAGATGAGGTCGAATACCAGGGTCAGCGCCGCGAAGATCCAGGCAAACATCCATCCCTGGGGCTGCATGGTCCAGAGCATCTGGAACAGGGCGAGGAAGATCAGGGCGATAAATCCCCAGAAGAATGCCCCGAGCAGGCTGAACGTGTAGAATGCCACCTGCCCGACATAGACCGGGATGATGTGGAGATACTGGAGGGTGATAATAAAGGCATTGACTGCCCCGAGGATTGCAAGGAATGCTATCAGGGTTACGCCAATCGGTCGTTTTGCGGTCATAATTTTGTCCTTTAAGATATGTTTTTCGTGACAATAAATCAATGCCTATCTCTTTACTGTCTTCCGTCCTCGTCCTCATCCAGGATAAAGACGGATTAGTCTTCCAAAACATCCGCCTATATGAAGATTCCTGAACCCCTCTCTCCCCAACGGGAGTGAACGGGGGTTGCCATCACGGAAAAACTATAATAGCCTGCTCTTCATCCTCATGAAGGAGACTGACATGAACGATACGGAAAAACACGATGCGAAACGTGCCGAACTCCTGGGAAAAGTCCTGAACTTGAAAGACCTGGTCCAGTACCAGGCCGGCACCATCGCGAGCAGGATGATCGTGAACCGGAAGTCGGGGAGCATCACCCTCTTCTCTTTCGACAAGGAGGAAGGCCTCTCCGAGCACACGGCCCCCTTCGATGCGTTGGTCACTATCCTCGATGGGGCCTGTGAGGTCTGGGTGGGAGGGACGACCCATGCCATGAAGGAGGGAGACACCATCATCTTCCCGGCAAATGTCCCCCATGCCCTTTCCGCCACCACGCCGTTCAAGATGATGCTGGTCATGATCCGGGAGTAAGGAATGGAAGAGATCGACAAGGACGGTAACTACTGCTCGATCTGCGGCGGGATCCCCCCGGAAAAGATAACGACACGGCGGGTGATGATCGACGGCAGGGAGACGGGGATCGACCAGCTCGACTTCGTCTTCGAAGAGGTCAGGAAACTTGACCTGAAGGATGATTCCATTCTTGCCGAAGAGATCATGAAGAGGGTAAAGGTTTTCAATTATGTCCCATCGAAGAAAGAGGCTCTCTACCGGGAGGCCCTCCTCCGGGAATACAGGCAGGAGGTACAACCCTGATGCTTGACCGCTGTCCCGGATCCGCCAATCTCCGCACCCCGACCCTCGCCATAAAAAAATGCCCCCTGTGCGGGGAAGAGATCGAGGTCTTTTCGACCGATGTCACGGTGCCCTGCGGGAAGTGCGGTTTCGTCGTCTACAATGATCTCCTCTCCTGCGTCCAGTGGTGCAAATATGCAAGGGAGTGCGTGGGCGAGGAGACCTACCGGCGGCTTACGGAAAAGAGACCTGATGAGCAAGGCTGAGTGGTTGCTCTCCTCCCTCGTTAATTCCTTTTATTGTTCATTGATACCACCAGGAAACCCGCGGTGCAGCCCGTATTTCCGTGCACTCGAAAGAACCTGCCGGTATTCATCATCGGTGATCTCCCGGACGAGGGGTCCGAACCT
>JAJRBS010000064.1 GCA_028679325.1 Methanoregulaceae archaeon
GCCTCAGTCACCGCTACCGACCAGGGATCCCGGCTCCAGGTTGAGGCATCCTTCCCTCTCACCGTCGATGTCTCGCGTCACCTGGCCCCGGTGCCGGGATTCCGGAACGGCGACCGGGTCGTCGCCTGGATCGATCCCCGGGACGTCCATCTCATACCGGTCCCTGCCCTGCCGGGAGGGGAGGGTCGATGAAGTCCGGGCCTTTTATCGGAATTGCATTGACGGTCCTTCTCCTTGCCCTCGTTGCCGCGGCACAGGGAGTAACCACATCGGTCCACATCGTCCTCTACGCGGCGGACGGGTTCACCGTCCTGAACGAGACCACCGTCGACTACCAATGGATGGAGGCGAACCTCCCGGTACTCGGTGACGGGAGGACTCATTACTACCTCCAGGGCCCGGTCTTCGTGGATAACACGGAGGAGCGCTGGAATCCCGGGGAAGATGCCAACATCCTCGAGAAGGACATGGGGGCGGTGAAGGGTACAGATCTCCGGGACCTCTGCGAGCTGGTCGGTGGCATGGAGCCCGGGGATACGGTTACCCTCCGGGCTTCCGATGGCTTCTCAAAGACCTTCGCCTACGAGAACGTTTATGAGCCGCCGTCACGGCAGGGCCAGATGGTCATCACCTGGTACCGCGAGAACCAGTCCTACGTTCCCGGGTATGCGGACGGTATGCGCCTGGTCTTCTTTGCCGACACCTCGACGAACCCCTGGGGCGTCCATGCCCTGGGGAACCAGGACTGGCGTGATTCGGCTGCCGAGGAATACTGGTACTACTACTACCAGGGCCAGGACCCCTACCCGACAACGACCGGCCTCTCGATCAAGTACATCTCCGAGATCCAGATACAATCCAGCCGGGAACCGGCAGGTTCGATCGAGGTCTCATCCGACCCGGCCGGAGCCCGGGTCTTCCTGGACGATACCGATACCGGTTCCGACACCCCCTGCACCCTCGACGACCTCCCTGAAGGATCCTACACCCTTACTGTCCGGAAGGACGGGTACCTCGATCCCGGTGAACAGATGGTGGAGGTCGTCGCCGGAAAGAAAGCCCCGGTCCGTTTTGAACTCATCATTCCCCCAGCGAGCGGTGATGCAGGCGGCTCCGGCAGCGGGGGTGATGATCGGGAGCTTGATTCCGGGCAGGCATATCTGGCCGGGGGCCAGCTGTCTGGAGGTGAGCGTTTGCATGTGAATGGATCGATCATCCTCCTCCCCTCCCTGACAAGTCCCTTCATGCTGAGCAGGGAAAACCAGACCCTGGGCTTTGGTGCACCGCCAGACCAAACCCCTTCCTTACTCCGACTCTACCTCTTCATCGATGGAGATGGAGCCGGGACTGAGACCGGCACAGGCCCGGGGGTCTTCATCGTAACGGGAGGAAAAGAGGTCCAGCTTGTCCGTTCATACACCGAAAATGGTGATAATGAAGACATTCCCTACACGACGACTCTTGTCTTCGAACTGCCACCGGGAGAGGATTACCGTCAAATCATCATCGGGAGCAGGCCGGCGGGGTCAGGGAACCTCACGGTCACCGGAGGCCTGCTGGTGGCAGGCTTCGAAGAGGAGGACCTCGAAACCCAGGTATTGGTCCGCGAGGGTGCTGATGTCATCGGAGAGGTCACAGGACAGGAGAGCCCCCTGACCCAGGCAGAGTTCAGCAGGGATACGGCCTTCGTGATGGGGGGAAACGTCACCCTATGGACTGTTTCGACGCCGGGATCGGCAAGGGGAAACCTGAGTTTTTATCTCAACGGGATGCAGCTCGAGGGCAGTTTTGTCCCGGGCGAGGGGGCGGTGACTGTATACAAGATCCTGCCGCCGAAATCACCCGGTCCGTCCGGATTCAGGATGCACATCAGTACTTCTGGTGAACAGGTGACGAACCGGCTGGCCATTCTGACCATTTCCAACCCCAGACCTCCCGGAGAATCACCCGTTCCTGCCACGACCCCAATTCCCGATCAGTCCGTCACTGAAATCCCGACCACACAACAGCCGGAGGTGACGACTGGTGAGACACTTCCGGCGGAAGAACCCGCGGGAACCGATCCTGTCGGGAATTTCCTCAGCTGGCTTTTCAACGTCTTCCTGGTGCTTTCCGGCCAGCCACCCGAACCCCTTTACCGGTCAGCCAGTCCTGTGCCGGCAGAGAACGTACCGGGGGTCCCTGCCAGGGAAACAACAGGATCGGCCGGGATTTCAGAGAAGATATCTGTGAGCTCCCTACCCGGAGGAGCAGAATTGTTCATCGATGGTCGTCCGACCGGCCTTGTCACTCCCTGTGATATCGAGATACCTCCCGGCTTCCACACGGTTCGCCTGGTGAAAGAGGGATACCTCCCCTTCGAACAGCAGGTGTCAGGGCAGGCTGACGTGGAGGTCATCCTCCACCCTGACGCCAGCACCCCCGATGAGGCAGATCCTGAGCCCCCTGCTCCCGGCCCGTCACATCACGGCGGCCTCTTCATCAGATCCTACCCGGCCTCAGTAGAGATAAGGATCGACAACGTCCCCGTCGGGACCAGTGCTCCGGTCCTCGTTTACCCGCTCAAGGAGGGTGTCCACACCATCCAGGCCGGGATCCCTGCCGGCAATAACGGCTATTCTGCCCGGGAGACCATCCGCACATGGGTCTTCCCGGATGCCGTCCTGCCGGTGGAGTTCAACCTGATGGACGCCCCGGTCCAATCGCTGGTCAACATCACGGGGGAATCGAGGCCCGGGACAGGTTTCACAGTGAACGGGTACTATCCGGTCCGGAAGGTTCCGGAACGAGTAGAGCTCGCGGGAGCCCCTTCGTTCATCACCCTGATCGGCGAATCATCGTATCTTTCCTTTGAGATTCCCCCCGACAGCAAGGAGAGCGGGGTTTATTCTCTCCCGGAAAAAGATCCCCCCTCATGCACCCTCTCAATCCAGAGTGTCCCGGAAGGGGCAGAAGTCTTCCTCGACGGTACCCGGATGGGCCTCCTGACCCCTGCCACCATCCCGAACGTCTCGGCCGGGTATCACCGGATCTCGATCGCATCGCAGGGCAGATTACCAGTGACAGAGCTGATCCACATACCTGACAGCCAGTGCAGGGAGGGAGAGGTCGTCGTCCGGTACACCCTGGCAGGTTATCCATCCGGGACCCTGAACCTGGCGAGTGATCCACCGGGGGCGGCAATCTCGATACGGGGGCTGAAGACAGGAGAGGTGACACCCTGCACCATCGAAGGTATCCCCATCGGCATCTGGGAGGTGACGTTCTCAAGCGGGAAATCCAGGAGGGGCGTCGATGCAAAAGTGGAACCGGAGAGCAACAGGACCTATGCGGTGGTGTTTGACTGAGATGAGGGCAGTGAGGATTGCCGGAGGACTCATCCTCCTTGTTATCGTTGCCTGCTTCATGGCTTCTGTTTCGGGAGAACCTATGACACCGGGGAATTATTCCCTGCTCAGGTGGGGCCCGGTCCTGACAAACATGACAACAGAGTCGGTCACCATCAGCTGGGCTACGGAGGATCCGGTCACAGGTACGGTCTCCTACTCTGGGATGTCGGGCAGTACCCAGGATTCATCACCGAACAGGGTCACCGAAGGACAGGCTTCGGTGATCCACCGTATCACCCTCGATAACCTGGCCCCAGACCAGACCTATGCATACTCAGTCTCGGGAAGCCCGAAGGAGTACTCTTTCCGGACTTTCCCGGAACAGGGACCGATCCGTTTCGTGGTTTACGGTGACACCCGGGAGCAGCTTCCCGGGTGGAACCAGTCGACGCACCATGCCCTGGTTGCAGGCAGGATCGCAACCGAGCCGGATATCCGTTTCGTGGTCCATACCGGCGACATGGTCAATGACCCTGCGGACCGCGGCGAATGGGACCGCTTTTTTGCGGCGGCCGGGCCAATAATGGCCCATGTCCCGTTCTATGCCATGGCCGGTAACCACGAAGGCAATACGGGTGTCACTCAGAAGCTCTTCGGGACTCCTCCCTGGTATGTCATATCCTGCGGTGACGTACGGGTCGTTGTGCTTGACAGCAACCCTCTTCCCGCCGTGCAGGCGGCCGAACAGGATCGCTTCATCGCCGGAAATCCGGGAGGAAGCGGGAACTGGACCTTTGTTGCCCTTCACCATCCTCCTTACAGCGCCGATCCGAATCACCCGGGGGGATTCCGGAACGTCAGGGAACGGTGGGAGCCTGTCTTCAGGGACTGGGATGTGAGTGCCGTCTTCTCAGGCCATGTCCATGCCTATGAGCATCTCGAGAGGTCCGGGATCCACTATTTCACCGTTGCCACCGGTGGTGCACCATCCTACCAGCTTTCCCCGGAGAGACCGGAAGGGTACATGGCAAGCCGTGAGAACACGCTTGGTTATGCGGTGGTCTCGATTGCCCGATCCGGTTTATGCACGATCCAGTACATCGAGGTCGCCCGGATTGAGGATGGGAAGGTTATCCAGCACACCGAGGCTGAAGTGATTGAAACGGTCGTCGTAGAACACCCCCACGGAGATTCATCAGCAATCGTCTGGTGGCCTCTTCCGGATTCCCTGGCAGATGTCAGGACGATCCTTCTTCATGAAGCTCATGCCTCCGGTTAACTGGTTCTTGAACGCTATTCCAGGTGACACGACCGGACTTTCGATGACGGGGTAGGCGGCATCAATATGTATTTATTCTCCCGCTGCCTGGTAAGGTATACTCATTTACGGAGGGATTCACTCTGAGACATCCGCAAAAGCTGATCGTATTCTTCTTCATCCTGTCACTCTGTCTGCTTGGTTCGGCCCCGGCCATGGCGGCCACGACACAGGTTCACGTCGCCCGGTACGCCCACGACAATTCCACCATCCTTTCCGAGCTCATCGTGACCTATCCCTGGATGATGACACACCTCCCGGTTCATGGCGACGGGACCACACACTACTATGCCCAGGGCCCGGTATTCGTCGATAACCCTGATCCGGTCATCGAACAGCAACTCCGCTGGAACCCGGAAGAGAATACCAATCTCCTTGGAAAAGACATGGGTGCCGTGAAGGGGACCAACCTCAGGGATCTCTGCGACCTTGTCGGAGGGATGTCTCCGGGAGAGAAGGTGAAGATAGGGAGTTCTGATGGATTTTCCAAATGGTTTGCCTATAAAAACGTCTATGATTATTCATCGAAAGAAGGGCCGATGATCCTGACCTGGTACTGTGCCGGACTTCCATCCTACACGGGTCCGTATCCTGATACTGGCTATTTTGAGGGGATGCGAATCGTCTGGTTTGCCGATGATTCAACGAACCCATGGGATGTTCATGCATTCGGCAACTGGGACTGGCATGAGGCAGCCGATCCCGAGTATTGGTACTATTACGTCAGTGGGACAGAACAGTATCCGACCACCACCGGCATTTCGCCGAAATATGTCAGCGAGATCCTCATTTACAGCCATGATCCACCGTTCAAACCATTCCCAGGTAGCAGCATTCCCCCAGCCAACATCGATGGGGATGCATTCTATGAGGATATCAACGGGAACGGCAGGATGGACTTCAATGATGTCATCCGCTACTTCAAGAACATGGCTTGGATTGAAGATGAGCAGATTACTCCGTATTTCGACTACAATGGTAATGGAAGAATTGATTTCAATGACCTGATACTGCTCTTCAAGGAAGTATAATTTTCATTTTTCCTCGACCGTATTATCTTTCATCCCTCCTCCTGGCGGCTATTCAGTAAGTTAACTTAATTTACTTTATATGCAACGAAAGAAAAGAAAATGTTATTTCATTTGTTTCTGATTTTTCTTATCAACTGTTCTTGAAAAAGGAGTTCATCACCATGGACATGTACATGAAAAGAGTCTTCATGATCACTGCAGTTCTCGTTCTTGCGGTGATCGTTGTTACACCTGCACTGGCTGCTCCAACGCAGGTTCGTGTAGTGCGCTATGCAAACGACAATGTCACCATCCTTGAGGAGACAACGGTCGATTACACCTGGATGGAGGCAAACCTGCCCGTTCTTGGTGACGGCGTAACCCATTACTACCACCAGGGGCCGACCTTCAATGACACGGACTACTGGGACGATGCCGAATGGCAGAACATTGCATCGCGGGACATGGGCCCGGTGAAGGG
>JAJRBS010000069.1 GCA_028679325.1 Methanoregulaceae archaeon
TGGTCCAGTTCACCGATACCTCGGACGGACACCCGACAAAATGGCTCTGGAAGTTTGGAGACGGAGGCTATTCGTCAGAGCAGAACCCCTACTTCCTCTACGAGGAGCCCGGCACCTATACCGTGACCCTCTCCGTCTATAACAACGCCGGGTCGGATACGGTGACAAAGGAGAACCTGATCACCGTCACGTCGCTGCCGGTCGCCGGCTTCTCGGCCAACAGGACCTCGGGACCGCAGCCGCTGGTCGTCCAGTTTACCGACACCTCGACGGGATGGCCGACCTCGTGGAACTGGACTTTCGGAAATGAAAGCAGTTCGCACGAACAGAACCCGGTCCATATCTTCCCGAACCCCGGCCGCTACAGCGTCCAGCTGGAGGTATCAAATGCCGCAGGGACGAGCACAGAACTGAAGGAAGGGTATATAAACGTGGGAATGCCGCTCGCGGCCAACTTCACCTATTCCACGGGGACACCGGATAATACCGCTCCCCTCACGGTGGCCTTCACCGACAGATCCGACGGAGATCCCAGCGTCTGGTCATGGAAGTTTGGCGACGGATACGTCACCAACGAGAGGAACCCCATCCACACCTACTTCATGCCCGGGACCTACACCGTCTCGCTGACCGTGACCGGACTCTCCGGAAGCGACACAGAGACAAAGACCCTCGTGGTGAAATCAGCCTTAAAAGCTGACTTCTCTGCAGAGCCCACGACTGGCTCTGACCCCCTCACCATTCTTTTGAGCGACACGTCTATCGGAGAACCGGTGTCGCGGTACTGGGTGATCAGCAAGGGTGTGGACGTCGTCCTCCTCAATCCGGGAGACGAGCACCAGGTATACACCCTGAACGAACCGGGTCTCTACACAGTCCTGCTCCATGTCACAGACAAGTACGGCTCGGTCAGTGAACTCGAGAAGAAGAACTACATCAACGTCCTTCCCTTCCCGCCGGATTAAACCCGGCCTGAACCCTTTTTTTTAAAAAATAAATAAATAAATTATTCCGCAGCCTCACGCTCTTTTAACCTTCGGATCCGGTCCCGCAACCGGATGGCCTCTTCGAACTCGAGGTTCTCGGCAGCCCTGTTCATCCGTGCCTCGAGCTCGATGATGACGTTTGGCAGCTCTTTTCGGGGAATGTGGCGGGTATCGGTGATCTCCACCTCTTTTTCGGGAACCGGTTTTACGATGGTCCGGGGAGTGATGTTGTGGGCCTGGTTGAACTCCTGCTGGAGCGTCCTCCTCCGCTCTGTTTCTGAGACGGCCTCCCGGATGGAATCGGTCAGGGTGTCGGCATAGAGGACCACCCGTGAGTTCACGTTCCGTGCGGCCCGGCCGATGATCTGGATGAGGCTTCGTGCATCCCGGAGGAATCCTTCCTTGTCGGCATCGAGGATGCCGATGAAGCCCACCTCAGGGATATCAAGCCCCTCCCGGAGCAGGTTGATCCCGACCAGGACATCGAATTTCCCGAGACGGAGTTCCCGGATGATCTCGGTCCGCTCCAGGGTATCGATCTCCGAGTGGAGGTACCGGGTCCTGACTCCTTTCCCGGCCAGGTACTCGGTCAGCTCCTCGGCCAGCCTCTTTGTCAGGGTTGTGAGCAGGACGCGGTCACCCCTGCTGGTCGTGGCCTGGATCTCGGCCATGACATCGGCGGTCTGCCCTGCGGTGGGCCGGATCTCCACCACCGGGTCGATAAGACCGGTCGGCCGGATGATCTGCTCGGCTATCCGGGAGGAGTGAGAGGTCTCGTAGGGGCCGGGTGTGGCCGAGACGAAGATGACCTGCCGCATGTACTGCTCGAACTCCCGGAACATCAGCGGGCGGTTGTCGAATGCGCTCGGGAGCCGGAACCCGTAGTCGACCAGTGCCTGTTTCCGGGAGCGATCGCCGCGAAACATCCCGTGGAGCTGGGGGATGGTCTGGTGGCTCTCGTCGATGAAGAGGAGAAAGTCGTCGGGAAAATAGTCGAGCAGGCAGGAGGGCTTCTCGCCCGGTTTCCGGAAGTCGAAGTGCCGGGAGTAGTTCTCGATCCCTTTACAGGTCCCGGTCTCCTCGATCATCTCGAGGTCGTACAGGGTCCGCTGCTCCAGGCGATGAGCCTCGAGCATGCCGAGCTCGGGCAGGCGTTCATAGAGCTCCTGCCGGATCGACGTGAGCGCCAGTTTCTGGAGTTCCTCGGGGATCACGTAATGCCGGGCCGGGAAGACATGGAAGTATTTCAGTCGCTCAACGAGTGTCCCGGTTATCCGGTCTATCTCGGCTATCCGCTCGATCTCGTCGCCGAAGAGCTCGACCCTGATGATGTTGTTCGAGTAGCCGGGGACGATGTCGACCGTATCGCCCTTGACCCTGAACCGCCCGGGAAGGAGTTCAAGGTCGTTTCTCTCGTACAGGGCGGTGACCAGGTGCTCAATTATCTCCTTTCGTGGCATCCGGTCGCCGGCCTTGAGTTCAAAGCCCATGTTCCTGTAGTGCTCCGGCCTCCCGAGCCCGTAGATGCAGGAGACCGAGGCTACCACGATCACGTCCCGCCGCGAGAGGACCGACGCCGTTGCCGAAAGCCGGAGCTGCTCGATCTTCGGGTTGATCTGGGCGTCCTTCTCGATGTACTGGTCCTTGTGGGGGAGATAGGACTCCGGCTGGTAGTAGTCATAGTAGGAGACGAAGTACTCCACCCGGTTGTCAGGGAAGAACTCTTTGAACTCGTTCCAGAGCTGGGCGGCAAGAGTCTTGTTGTGGGCGATGACCAGGGCCGGCCTGCCGGCCTTCTCGATCACGTTGGCCATGGTGTAGGTCTTTCCTGACCCGGTGACCCCGAGGAGGGTCTGGAGCCTCTCGCCGTTTTCGATCCCTTCCGCCAGGGTGGCTATGGCCTCCGGCTGTGACCCCTGGGGATGGAAGGGGGCTTTTAAGGTGAACGCGGTCATGCGATCAGCTCCTTCTTCCGGAGCAGGTGGTGGTAGGCGATAGCGAAACGATGGGCCTCGTCGCGAATCTCCTGGAGGTAGAGGGAACTCTTCTCCTTCTTTCCGAGAATGAGGGGATGAGCCCTCCCCGGAGCATACACCTCTTCCCTCTTCTTGGCGAGGGCAAAGACCGGGACCTCAAGCTGCAGTGATCTGAGCTCGCCCAGCGCCGCAGAGAGCTGGGCCTTCCCTCCATCGACAAGGATCATGTCGGGGAGAGGCGCTTCCTCTGCCTTCAGCCGACGGTAGCGCCTCCTCACCACCTCTGCTATGGCTGCGGGGTCATCGATGCCACCGGCCTCCCTGATCCGGTACCGCCGGTAGTTCTTCTTGTCCGGCCGGCCGTTTTCAAACCTGACCATGGACCCGACCACCAGTGTCCCGGAGATATGGGAGATATCGAAACACTCGATGACCGATGGCGGGGTGTCGAGCCCGAGGGCTTCCTGCAGGTCCAGGCTCCGGGCCTCGTCCCGGAGGTGGAGGGCCTCGATGTTCTTCTTTACGAGCTCGAGCAGACGCCGCTTTGCTCCCAGTTTCGGGACCGTGACTGTCACTTTCCTTTCTTTCCGGAGCGAGAGGAACTCTGCCAGCGAATCATCCACCTCTTCAGGCAGGATCACCTCGGAGGGGACAGGGTTGTCGGAGTAATACTGGACAAGGAACTCTTCGAGGAAATCCGGGTGGAACCCGAACTGGTACTCGGTCTTGTTCCCGAGAGTGCCCCGGTAGATGTTGAAGAGCATCAGGTACACGGTCGAGTCGCTGATCGCATATCCGATCACGTCCTCGTCACCCTCCCTCCGTCGGGCCACATCCTGCCGGACGGACAGGCGTTCCAGGGCATGGATCTGGTCGCGGAGGAGCATGGCCCTTTCGTACTCCTGGGAGGATGCCCTTACAGCCATCTCTCCTTCCATATCGGCGATCAGGTCGGAGGTCTTTCCCTTCAGCACCATGGAGGCCTTCCTGACCGATTCAGCGTAATCCATGGAATCGATCTCACGGATGCAGGGGGCGCTGCAGGTACCGATATGGCGGCGGAGGCAGGCTTTCTTCGGCAGTCTCCTGCATGTCCGGAGTCCGAAGGTCTTTCTCACCACGTTCCGGACAAAGTCCCGTTCCGCGGCTGAGACGAAGGGGCCGAAGAAGGTACCTTCTCCCGCCGCCTGGCGGGCGATGCGTATAGCAGGGAACTCTTCGGCTGTGAGCTCGATGTAGGCATACTGCTTGGCATCCTTCAGGTTGATGTTGAACCGGGGCTGGTGCTTCTTGATCAGGGTGTTTTCGAGGATCAGGGCCTCGACTTCGCTCCCGGTAACGATGATATCGATGCTCTCTGCCGTCTCGGTGAGCATCCGGGTCTTGGTGTCCGGGTCATGCTTCCGAAAGTAGCTCCCCACCCTCTTCTTCAGGTCTTTTGCCTTTCCCACGTAGAGAACGCTCTTCCGGCTGTCAAGGAAGAGGTAGCAGCCCGGTTCATGGGGGAGAGGAGGGGTGGCGATCATGCCAGCATCTTCCGGAGGAAGACCCCGGTGTGGCTCTCCGGGTTTCCGGCAACCTCCTCGGGGGTTCCGGAGGCCACGACAAATCCGCCGTTGTCCCCTCCACCGGGGCCGAGGTCGATGATATGGTCTGCGGACTTGATGACATCAAGGTTATGCTCGATCACCACCACGCTGTTGCCCTTGTCCACGAGCTCGTTCAGGACGGCAATCAGCTTCTTCACGTCGTGGAAATGGAGGCCGGTGGTCGGTTCATCGAGCAGGTAGATGGTCTTCCCGGTGGCCTTCCGGGCGAGCTCCCGGGTGAGTTTGATCCTCTGGGCCTCTCCCCCGGAGAGGGTGGTCGAGCTCTGCCCGAGCTTGATGTAGTCGAGCCCGACAGCGGAGAGGGTCTCGAGCTTGTTCCGGATGGCGGGTATGGGGGCGAAGAGGGCCAGGGCTTCTTCGACTGTCATGTCGAGCACCTCGGCGATGGACTTCCCCTTGTACTTCACTTCGAGGGTCTCCCGGTTGTACCGTTTTCCGTGACATTCCTCGCACTCGACATAGACATCGGGGAGGAAGTTCATCTCTATCCGGATAAGGCCGTCACCCTCGCAGGCCTCGCACCGCCCTCCTTTCAGGTTGAAGGAGAACCGCCCCGGCTTGTATCCCCGGACCTTCGCCTCCTTCGTCTCTGCGAATATGCCGCGTATCTCGTCGAAAACCTTGGTGTAGGTGGCCGGGTTGCTCCGGGGTGTCTTTCCGATCGGGCTCTGGTCGATGACGATCACCTTGTCGAGTTCTCTCCCGAACTCGATCCCCTTGTACTTTCCCGGGGTGACACGGGACTTATAGAGCTTCTTCTGGAGGGCCTGGTAGAGGGTGTCGTAGATCAGGGTCGATTTTCCGCTCCCCGACACACCGGTGACAACCGTGAACACACCGAGCGGGATGCTGACATCGATGTCTTTTAAGTTATTCTCGGAGCAGCCGGTGATCCGGAGGCAGTGGTCATGGTTCCGCCTCTTCCCGGGCGTCTCGATCATCAGATCGCCGGCAAGGTACCTCCCGGTGAGGGATTTCTTGTTCCTGGCGATCTGGGCCGGTGTCCCCTCGGCAACCACATGACCGCCGTGAAGACCGGCTCCCGGGCCCATGTCCACCACATGATCGGCGCTCCTGATGGTGTCCTCGTCGTGTTCCACCACCACCAGGGTGTTTCCCAGGTCGCGGAGCCT